>RFNE01000302.1 GCA_009927375.1 Actinomycetota bacterium
GATGACTCCGTTGTTGTCCGACCTCCGGTCGCGGTGCGAGGCAGCAACTGGTGCCACGTTCAATTCAGTGCTCGTCAACCTCTATCGCGACGGAAACGATGGCGTCGGCTGGCACGCGGACAACGAAGCTGTGAACGGTAGGGAACCGACGATCGCCTCGATCAGCCTTGGTGCGACCCGGCGATTCGATCTTCGTCATCGCGAGACGAAGGAAACCGTGAAGGTGGACCTGCATGCAGGTTCGCTGCTCGTGATGTCAGGTTTGTCGCAGCATTGCTGGGTGCATCAGGTCGCAAAGACCAAGCAAGTCGTCGGTCCGAGGATCAACCTGACGTTTCGTCGCGTGTTGAACTAGCGACGTTCGTTGCGAGCGGCATTGGCCGCTTCGATGTGGCCGACGGTGAGTCCGCAACAACCACCGAGAAGTTGTACACCTTTGTCCAACCACTCCGAATAGAACGTCTTCAGGCGGGCCGGCTCGATCACTTCGGAGAAGTTCCAGTTCGGCATCTCGAAGTATCCGCTGTCCGGATACGCACCGATCGGACCCGAGAACTTCTTCCGAACGAGATCGATCGTGTCGGAGACGACGTTGGACTGGGTGTGCATGATGTTGACGACGTCGACGCCGCGGTCGGGGATGCAGTCGATGATCGGCTGCAGGGGAATGTCGCTCGCGAGATTGAAGCTCACAACCTTGCCGTTGTCGTCGAACCTCGATGACATCCCGAACCACACGGGGAGTCCGGTGGACAGTGCTGCCTCGACGGCGAGCGGTGTCCGAGTTGGTTCGTACATCATCTCGAGCATGATGTGGTCCACGCCGCCCTTCTTCAGCAGGCCCGCGAGCTCATGGAATGCCTCGGACATTTCCGCTGGACCTGGCGTGCGCTCTGGGTCCACGAGGTCGGTACCAGCGATGTGGGGAACCATGTGCGAGAGGCAGCCGCCGACGGCAACGGCGCGTCCATCGGGTGCGAGGTCGCGTGCACGAAGTGCCGCGTCGATGGCGACCTTGTTGATCTCTTCGATGCGATCGCCGAAACCCGCTGGGGTGAGCATCATGCGACCGGATGCGTAGGTGTTGGTCGTGATGACGTCGGAACCCGCACGGATGTAATCGAGGTGGACCTCGGTGAGGAGGTCGGCGTTGTCGAGCGAGGCGGGCCCGCACCACGCCTCGGGGCTCATCTTGGCGCCGCGTCGTTGCAGTTCCGTGCCCGTGGCGCCGTCGAGGATGATCACCTCTCCGGCGTCCAGTCGTTTCTTCACCTGTGCATATGACACGGTCGTACACGCTACTTGGGTCACCACTAGCCTTTCTTGCGTGACGACGGCGACGCTCGCAGATGCGCTCGGTGAGTTGAAGGCTGCGCTCGGCGCAAAGGTGACGGAAAACGACACCATCCGCGAACATCATTCGAAGGATGAGAGCTTCCACCTCGCCTCGATGCCCGATGCGGTGGTCTTTGCCGAATCGATCGCTGACATTGCAACAACGCTGAAGATTTGCAATGCCCATCGCATCCCGGTGACACCGTTCGGCGCGGGGACGTCGCTTGAGGCCAACAGCACGCCGATCCACGGAGGGGTGTCACTGGATGTCTCGCGTATGGACGCGATCGTGCGTGTGGATTCCTCCGACCTCGACTGCACGGTGCAGCCGGGAGTTCGTCGCAAGGCGCTGAACGAGCATCTCGCCAAGTTCGGGCTGTTCTTTCCCGTTGATCCCGGAGCAGACGCGACGATCGGGGGAATGGCAGCCACCGGCGCGTCCGGCACAACGACCGTCAAGTACGGCGCGATGAAGGAACTCGTGCTCGGGCTGACCGTGGTGACGGCCAACGGCGAGATCGTGACGACGTCACGACGCGCTCGCAAGACCTCTGCGGGTTATGACCTCACCCACCTCTTCGTGGGTTCGGAGGGAACCCTCGGTGTCATCGGCGAGATCACGCTCAAGGTGTTCGGCATTCCCGAGGTGATTGCAGCTGCGACGATGCAATTTCCGAGTGTCCGCCATGCCGTTGACGCGGTGATCGAAGTCATCCAGTTCGGCATCGGCGTTGCTCGAATCGAATTGCTCGACGCAGATGCCGTGAGCGCGGTGAACTGTTATTCGCAGACCGATCTGCCCGAACAGGCGCTGTTGTTGATGGAGTTCCACGGTTCAGAGGAATCGACGAGGATCGACATCGCCGCAACTCGGGAGGTGCTCGAACGTCATGGTGGCACGGGGCTTCGCCAGACGACCGATGAAGCCGAGCGTCGCAAGCTGTGGCAGGCGCGCCACGACACCTCGCTCGCGTGTCGGTCACTCGTGCCGAATGCACGAAATTTCGCTAC
Organism: Actinomycetota bacterium; assembly: GCA_009927375.1. Lineage (GTDB taxonomy): Bacteria > Actinomycetota > Acidimicrobiia > Acidimicrobiales > Ilumatobacteraceae > UBA3006. Next base: position 2,347 of record RFNE01000302.1, read on the forward strand.
GGACGTGTGCGTGCCGATCTCACGATTGAGCGATTGCATCGAAGAAACGCAGCGAGATCTGGCAGCGTCCGGGCTCTATGGACCGATCATCGGTCACGTCGGTGATGGAAACTTCCACGTCGTACTGAGCGTCGATCCGAACGACCACGAAACGGTCGCGAAGATGGAGGAGTTCCACACCCGACTCGTGCGACGCGCACTCGCGATGGAGGGCACGTGTACGGGAGAACACGGAATCGGTGTCGGCAAATCGATTACCTCGTCGATGAACTCGGAGTGTCCGCCGTATCGACGATGGCGGCGGTCAAGTCGGCCCTCGACCCACACGGGATCATGAATCCCGGGAAGATCTTCGAGCGCCGCTGAGAATCAGCTACGTCGTGCCGTCGAGGCGACGACGCCGAGAGCGACGAACACCGAGCCGGCGACGTAACGCTGGACGAACGGAAGTGCTCGACCCGTCAGAAGGCGGTCGCGCAGAGCGCTTGCGGTGAGCGCATACGTCGCATCCGAACAGCAACCGAGAGCGACGAAGATCGATCCGAGGACGAAGGACTGCAGTGCAGGTGATCCACGATCCGGGTCGATGAACTGCGGGAGATAGCTGAGGAAGAAGAGCGCGACCTTTGGATTCAAAGTGTTGACGATGATCCCTTGGGTGAATGCCTTGCGAGCCGTCGCTGAAGTCGAACGCGCGTCTGGGGGAGTTGGCTTGGACAGGAGCGTACGAATGCCAACGAAGACGAGGTAGAGCGCCCCGGCCCACTTCACCGTCGAAAACGCAGTTGCCGATGCGGCAATGATCGCCGACAAGCCGAGCGTCGCAGCGATGACGTGCATGAAGTTGCCGATCTCCAGTCCGGCGACACCGGCCAGAGCGGTATTGCGACCGTCTGCAACGCTGCGATTGAGGACATAGATGACTGCTGGGCCCGGGATGACGAGTAGCGCGAGCGAGGCAATGGCAAAGGTGACGATGTCGCTCAGGTTGGGCACCCGATCAGAATAGTTGCGCATCAGGACAGATTCGTCTTGACCTTGTGCCCGCGTTGAGTAGGGTCACAAGCAGACAGTCTTTCGATGGGGGTCGTTATGGTCATGTCGCGAAGTGCGAGAGTCGTTGCCGGAAGCATGTTCATCGTTGGTCTCGCCGGTTGCGGGCAGATCCGAAACGATGCCGGTGGCGGAACGAGCAATTCCGTGAACGGTGTCGTCAAAGAGTGGTCGGTGAGCGTCGATGCAGAGTCGGCGATGGCGGGTGAGGTCACCTTTACGGTCGCCAACGAGGGTTCGATCGGGCACGAGTTCCTGGTCGTCAAGACCGACATCGAGGTGGGAAAAATTCCTCTCGATGGCGATCACTTCCCTGAGCCAGCGGATGGCCTTGAAGTCGTCGACGAGATCGGCGAATTCCCGCAAGGAACCACCGAGTCGCTCACGTTGATGCTTGAGCCAGGCAAGTACCAATTGGTATGCAACCTGCCTGGTCACTATGCGGCGGGAATGCACGCGGGCTTCGAAGTCCTCTAGTTCCGACCCATTCGCTGCGAAGCGTCGGGGATAGTGTTTGCCACATGAGAGTTACGGTGAATGCGGGTTCCTGTCATGGCCATCAGATGTGTGCGATCGCTGCGCCCGAGATCTTCGGGAGTGACGAGCTTGGCAATGCCGTGGTGTTGATCACCGGTGACATTCCCAAGGAACTCGAAGCGAAAGCACGCAGGGCCGAGGGCAATTGCCCGGAGCGAGCAATCGTCGTCACTGAATAAGGGGCAATCATGACGGACACCAACCACAAGCCGGTTGAAGATCTCCTCACCGACTACGACATCTTCGATCCGGAATTCGTCCGCGATCCGTTCCCGAGTTTCGCGACGATCCGCGAATCACAATGCCCAGTCGCTCACACCGAGCGTTGGGGAGGGTCATGGTTGCCGACGCGCTATGAGGACGTCGTCGCGATCGCACAGGAATATGAAACGTTCACCTCTCGCGGAATCCTCGTGCTTCCGCCACCTCCGGGTCAGACGGAAGGTGCATACGGCGGCGTAGCAGCACCACCAATCACGTCGGATCCACCCGACCACCATTGGCATCGCCGACTCATCCTGCCGGTGTTCGCGCCGCAGGCCGTCGCCAAGTACGAGCAGGGCACGCGTGATCTGTGCAATTCACTCATCGACGCCTTCATCGACAAAGGCGTCGCAGATGCCGCCGGCGATTACGCCCAACACATTCCCGTGCGCGTGATCGCCACGATGCTTGGTGTGCCACTCGAGATGGAAGAGGAGTTCACCGATTGGGTGCGTGGCGTGCTCGAGAACATGACCGACATGGAGCGACGCAAGCGTGCCCGCCAGCACATCATCGAGTTCTTCCTCGCCCAGGTGAAGGATCGTGAGGTGAATCCGCGCGAGAACGATCTCATCACGGAACTCATGAACACCGAGGTCGAAGGCAAGAAGGTTCCGATCGAATACGTGCTCGGCGTGTGCAACTTGATGCTGGTCGCCGGAGTTGACACCACATGGTCGGCAATCGGTTCGACGCTGTGGCACATGGCCCAGCACCCGGAACACCGCAAGCAGTTGCGCGACAATCCGGATCTCTGGCCGACGGCGATCGAAGAACTGCTGCGCGTCTATGCACCAGTGACCATGGCGCGCATCGTTGACCACGACGTCGAGTACAACGGTTGCCCGATGAAGGCGGGCGACCGAGTGCTCATGCCGTTCCCGGCAGCGAACCGCGACCCCCGAGTATTCGAAAACCCCGACGAAGTCATCCTCGATCGCGAACACAACCGCCACGTTGCGTTCGGTTCGGGCATTCACCGCTGCGCGGGCAGCAACCTCGCCCGACTCGAGGTTCGCGTCGCATTGCAGACGTGGCTGGAGCGAATCCCCGAGTTCGAGCTCGTCGATCCGTCGTCAGTGACGTGGGCTGGCGGTCAAGTGCACGGCCCACGCCGCTGCATGGTCAAGTTCTAACTACGCGAGGTCGCTCACCGGATCGAGGTTGTGACCCTCGACGTCGATCTTGGGCAACATGCGATCGATCCACTTCGGAATCCACCAGTTGCGATCGCCGAGCAGTTCCATCGTCGCGGGAACGAGCACCATGCGCACGATCGTTGCGTCGATGAACACCGCGAGCGCGAGGCCGAGTCCGAACAACTTGAGCTGACGGTCGTAGCCAAGGACGAAGGCCGCGAACACGCACACCATGATCAGCGCAGCGGCGGTGATCACGCGTGCAGTTGCAGTCAAGCCATCCGCGACTGCTTCCGCATTGTTGCCCGTGCGCAGATACTCCTCGCGCACACGCGAGAGGAGGAACACCTCATAGTCCATGGAGAGTCCGAACACGATGGCGAACAACATCATCGGGGCCCAACTCTCAATTGGTCCTGCCTTGTCGACGCCAATCAGATTCATGCCCCAGCCCCATTGGAAGATCGCCACGATCACTCCATAGGCGGCGCCGATCGACAGCAGGTTCATGATCACGGCCTTCAGTGGAACGAGGAGACTGCGGAACACCGCCATCAGCAGGAGGAACGACAGCGAGAGCACGCCGATGAACAAGAGCGGCATGCGGCTGCCGATGACGTCGGCGAAGTCGACGCCGGCTGCGGTGAAGCCACCGACCTTGGCTTGAACGCCAGTTTTCGGAATGACGTCGTTGCGCAAGGTCTTGATGAGCGTCGTCGTTGCCTCGTCCTGTGGAGCAGTCGTCGGATAGGCGATGACGAGCGAGAGCGAACCGTCCTTCGACGCTGGTGTCGCTTGGGCGAAAGCGATTCCGTCGACGCCGCGCACCACACCGACGAAGGACTCGAGTGCGGCTGGATCGGACGCAGTGTCGCCTTGAACGGTAATGAACAATGGACCGTTGAAGCCCGGGCCGAAGCCATCGGCGAGCATGTCGTAGGCGCGACGAACGGTCGTCGATTCCGGGGCGTTGCCGTTGTCGCCGAAGCCGAGTCTGATCGAGAGCAACGGTGCACCGAGGATGAGGAGCACGGCGGTCGCACTCAGCGCCGACGTCCATGGTCGTCGCTGGACGAGGCGGCTCCAGCGATACCAGAAGGTCTCGGTCTTCGGCTTCCGTGCGCGTTGCGGAATTGGCTTCCGCAACGGCTTGATGACGAAGCTTGCAAGCGTCACGACGATTGCGCTCGCGACTGCTGCAAGGAACAGCGGAAGGGACTCGGCCACGACTGCGAAGAACGTGATCACGACGAATGCCGACAACGCGATGAGCGCCGCGCGCGAAGTCACGTCGATGCGGTGCTTGACCATCGCGAGGAGAGCGGGGAGCAGCGAAATCGAGGCGATCATCATGACGAGGACTCCGATCACCGCGCCGATGGCCAGACCGCGTGCGAAGGCGAGACCCATGACGAACAGGCCGAGGAGCGAGATGATGACGGTGATGCCGGCGAAGATCACCGCTCGGCCAGAGGTGTCCACGGCATTCACGACCGAGTCTTCAACCGACATCCCGTGGTGAATGCCCTCGCGGTAGCGGGTGACGATGAAGAGCGCGTAGTCGATGCCGACGCCGAGTCCGATCATCGCCACGAGCGACGTCGTGAAGTCGGGCATCGGGAGCACGTGGCTCAGCACGGTGACGAGCGACGCGCCGACGCCGAGGCCGACGAGCGCCGTTCCAATCGGAAGGCCCATCGCGAGCACCGATCCGAATGCGAGGACGAGAATGATGATGGCTGCGAGAAGTCCATACGCCTCGCTCGCGGGCAACTCGAATCCAGCGAAGATGTTGCCGCCGTACTCGATGCGCAGATCACCGGTCTCGTACGGCTTGCCAATGTCACGGATTTCCTCACCGAGGGTGATGAGTGCAGTTTGCGACCGAATCGTTGCGTCGATCGATGCAAATGCCGTCGTGCGCGAAGTATTGATCTGTCCCTCGACGTCGTACGGACTCGTGACGGTGACACCTTCGACCTGTCCGACCTTGGTGAACAGTTCAGTCATTGCGTCCCTCACGGCATCGGAGTCGACGCCCGCAGGCGAAGCGAAGACGATTTCTCCACTGAAGCCAGCTCGGTCGGGGTTGTTCGCCTCGAGCAACATCTGGACGTCGTTCGACTCACTTGCGGGGATCTCAAACTCGGTGGCGAAATCGGACCCTGTCCTCGAGGATGCAAATCCGATCACGACGAGCAGTGGAATCCAGATTCCGAACACCATCAATCGACGATGGCGGACACTGAAACGCGCAAGGGCAGCAAGCATGTGGGGGCTTTCTCGTTGGGGGAAGACCAGCCGCGAGGCAAGTGGTCCAATGAATCAACGAAATACTAGGTGAGGAAATTCCCGAGGGAGTCGAAGTAGTTCTCGATTCCAGCTTGCGCGCGAGGTGCTTCTTCAGCGGGAAGATCGCCAAATTGACTGAACTTGACCCACGTCACGCCCGTGCGCTCCTCGAATTCGACGACGACGAGGTGGGCTGGCGCATTGCGATCACGCGCGGCGAACTCGTCCGCGGCTTGCGTGTAGGACATCGTGTGTGCGAGTCGACGATGTCTTTCGACTTCCGTGTACCAGCCATAGAAGTACGCCTGGAAGCCAAATTCTCGGACGTCTATTCCGGTGCTCCACGCGCCACCAACGACGGGATCTGAGGTGACAGATCCGGGGACACACGACATCGTCGTCGGGTGATACCAGGCTTCGAGGGCAGTCGGGTCCGTCCACGCGTGCCACATCGACTCCACGGTGCTGGCGAATTCACGTTCGACGGAATACGCAAGGTCTCCGTACGGAGTCATGTGCGCCACGGCACTCCAACGGGCCACTCACCGATGCCGCCCTTTTCGTTCAGCATTCCGGTGAGTTCACGGTTCAGGTGGCGCGAGCGCCACGTGAGCATGTCCTGGGCGAGTGGAAGCACGACGGATGGGTCGTCGATCGTGGTGCGCCACGTTGGATCGCTCTTGGTGTCGAAGCACAGCCACGTACCATCGCCGAACTGCACATACGCGAGATCGTCGTACCGCCGAACCGCAAGATTCTGCATCTCCAGCCGGCGGTCCCATGGCCATTCGCGTTCCTGCATACGGATGAAGAAGTGGCGCCAGTCGTATTCATACGACGCAGCTGGACGCCAGTGCTCGACCGACTTGCCTTCGAGGAGCGGAGTGAGGGGAAGCCCGTCACACTGCTTCGGAACGGGTTGCCCCAGCGCCTCGGCGATCGTCGGCAGGATGTCGACGTTCTCGGTGAACTGATCGACGGTGGTCCCGTTGCGCGATGCGAGTTTTGGATCGCGGACGATTCCGAGGATGTGATAACTCTGCTCGAAGAAGCCGAGCTTCTCCTTGAGCCCGTGGTCGCCGAGCTGCTCGCCGTGATCGGCAGTGACGATGATGATGGTGTTTTCCCACATGCCACGCTCGACGAGTGAGTCCCAGATGCGTCCGAGCTGCTCATCGACGTCGCCGATCATGCCGTAGTACTGCGCACGCATGTGACGTATCCCGGCTTCGTCCTGCGGCGGTATTGCACTCGGAATCTGGAGCGCAAAGTCGTGGAACGGATGTCGGTTTTCAGTCGGCGTGATCGGCAGCTCGACATCTGCGGGGTCGTATGCAGTGCTCCACTTGCCCGGCGCGGAGTAGGGCGGATGCGGTCGCAAGTAGCTCGTGTGTGCGAACCATGGTCCGTCCTGGCGATCGAGCCAAGAAAGGAAGTGGTCGGTGAGGAAGGCAGAGATGCCGAACTCCGCGGGCCGAGTCGGTTCCGAAAGGAGCGCTTGCTGTGCGTTCATCGGCACGTCAAATCCGTTGGCGCGCAGGTGGTTGATCCACAGCTCGTGTGGTTCGGGAATGAACAACTCACAATCAAATCCCGGGAGGATGCCTTCGAACGAGGTCAATCGCCAGTCGTCGGGTCCGGTGGTGTCGCGCGGATCGGCGGACTGATCCGTATAGCCGAAGAGAGTAGGTGTGTACCCGGCGCGTCGGGCGAGTAACGCGACGTTGTCAAACCTTCGATCGAGTGGCGTGCCATTGGCAACGACACGATGGTTCATCTGGTACATCCCGGTGTACAAACTCGCGCGACCGGGAGAGCACGGCGCGCACTGGCTGTAGTGCCGGGTCAGCCGCACACCGTGTCGCGCAAGTCGGTCGAGGTTTGGCGTGCGCACGAGTGGATGTCCGGCGATCGAGAGACAGTCGGCTCGGAACTGGTCCAGCGTGATGAGCAGGACATTGGGAGTCATCACTAACGAGCGTAGTGTGAGGCTCACAATGGTCGACCACGCACGCAGTTCTCATGTCGACGTGAACGGCGTGTCGTTGAGGATTCTCGAATGGGAACCTACGACCAGTAAAGAGCGTCCGGCGATCGTGTTGGTTCATGGACTCGCCTCGAACGCGCTGTTGTGGCAGGGTGCGGCGACTGCACTCGCGGCCCGAGGGCATCGAGTCGTAGCGATCGACCAGCGTGGTCATGGCCAATCGACGAAACCTGAAAGTGGTTATGACATGGCGACGGTGACGAGTGACCTCGCCGCGCTCCTCGAGGAGTTGGCTGCTCGGGGATTCGATCGACCAGTTGTCGCGGGTCAGTCATGGGGTGGCAACGTGGTCGTCGAGCTCGCTCACCGACACCCGCATCTCACGCGTGGAGTGGTCGCCGTTGATGGGGGATTCCTCGAACTGCAACAGCACTTTCCGGAATGGGACGACTGTGCGACTGCACTTGCCCCACCGAACTTGCTCGGCACACCGGCAAAGCGGATGCGCGAGTACATGCGCTCGGCGCACGCAGACTGGCCAGAGTTGGGGATCGAGGGGCAGATGGGCAATTTCGAGGTTCTGAGCGATGGCACGATCAGGCCATGGCTCTCCTTCGATCGCCATTTGCAGGTGCTTCGAGGGCTGTGGGAGCACCGCCCGAGCGAACTCTTTGCTGCGATAACCATCCCCGTGATGTTCGTCCCCGCCGACCATGACCACGGCGTGTTCGCTGCTACGAAGCGCAATTCGGTCCAGCGTGCGATCGAGGCGTTGTCACGTGGTCGTGTCGAGTGGTTCCATGGAGCTGACCATGATTTGCACGCCCAGCACCCTGAACGATTCGCCGACGTGGTGAGCGACGCAATCGCCGAGGGGTTCTTCTCGTGAGCGCGCCACGCATTCTCACGATCATGGGCTCGGGTGAGACCGCGCCAACCATGGTGCCGACACACCGCATGCTCACCGCTCGAATCGGGTCGTCGGTGAAGGCCACGTTGCTCGACACGCCATACGGATTCCAGGAGAACGCACCAGAGCTAGCGGCGAAGGCCGTCGAGTATTTCAAGACGAGTGTGAACGTCACGCTCGACGTCGCTGGTCTGACCCAGGTCGTCGAAGGCGATGCTCTTGCCGTCGAGCGGGGACTGAACAAGGTGAAGGACGCCGATTACGTGTTCGCTGGACCAGGCTCGCCAACGTATGCACTTCGTCAGTGGGCGGGAACCTCACTCCCGGAGTTGCTCATCGCCAAGCTCCGACACGGTGGTGTCGTCACGTTTGCGTCCGCTGCGGCACTCACGCTCGGTCGTCGAACGTTGCCGATCTATGAGATTTACAAAGCCGGAGAGCCACCCCGGTGGTTGGATGGTCTCGACATCTTGAGCTCGATCGGGATCGACGCAGCGG
>RFNE01000186.1 GCA_009927375.1 Actinomycetota bacterium
GATTCGACGTACGTGCTTGGAATTGACGAACACACGGGCATCGTGATCGACATCGACGCCGATTCGGCGAGCGTGGTCGGCAAGGGGGTCGTGACGCTCCGTCTGCGAGACGGTTCGACGGAGATTTCCTCGGGGGAGACGTTTCCCCTCGACCGCTTGCGCAATCCCAAGTCGACGGCAACGACATCGAGACCCGCTGCCGCGCCGACACCAGTCGTTGAGCAGGTGGCTGACTCGAACCTGCGTCAGGCAACCGAGCGTCTGGCCGCTGACTTTGACGCGGCCCTCCGAGGGCAACGCCGACGCTGCGGCGCGCGCGGTGCTGGAACTCGAAGACGCGATCACCAGCTGGTCGGCGGACACCCTGCAGGGAACGGACGGCGAATTCGCCCGAGCAACGCTTCGCTCGATGATCACCCGTCTCGCGGGAGCCGCATCGAGTGGACTCACTGATCCTCGCGAGGTCGTCGGTCCATACATGGACGTGTTGTTGTCGTTGCGTGCTCAGGTACGCGCCGACAAGCGCTTCGACCTCTCCGATGTGATCCGGGATCGCCTGAGTGCCATCGGCGTCGAGGTCCGCGACACCCCGAACGGTGTCGAGTGGGTGCTGCGCGACTAGAGGTGACCGAGCGAGGCCATCTTGGCCCTGTTCTTGAAACCCGCAACGGCATAGACCACGACGAACACGAGGGCGTCGAGCAAGATGATCGTTGCACTTGCCGAGGTGTCCAAGTGATAGCTCGCATTCATTCCGACGAAGCACGTCACCGCGCCGATCACCGGTGAGAGCCACAGCAGTCTCGAGAAACTGTTCGTCGTCATGCGGGAGGCAGCGGCCGGAATCACGAGCAATGCCGAGATGAGAAGCGTCCCGATGACGCGCATCGTGACGAGGATCGTCAGCGACAACAACGCGAGGAGCACAGCCTCGACGAGTCCGACGTTGACGCCCGACACTTGAGCAACATCGCGATCGAAGGTGGAGAACAAGAGACGTCGGTACCAGACGACGATGATCGCGAGCGACAGAAGCGCCACTGCGGCGACGGCCACGATGTCGGTGAAGCGCACGCCAAGCACGCTGCCGAAGAGCACCGCCTCGATGCTCTTTGATGCCTGGCCGTAACGGTTCATGAGCGCGAGCCCGAGTGCGAACGATGCTGTCGTCACGACACCGATTGCCGCGTCGGCCCCGAGGACGCGACGCCGAGCAACGCGCGCGATGAGCACGCCGGAGACGACACCCCAGATGCCCGCGCCAATGAAGAAGTTGACGCCGATCACGGCACTTGCCGCCGCGCCGCCGAACACTGCATGGACAAGCCGTGACCGATGTAGCTCATCCCACGCAGGATGACGAACACGCCGAGCAATCCGCACAGCGCGCCTGCAATCGTCGCGACGATGATGCCGTGGCGGAAGAACTCGAACGAGTACGGCTCGAGGAGATCGATGCCCAACATCACGATCCCTCCGGTTGGACGTGCATCCGACCGTGGTCGACGACGAGCGGCATTCCACCGTGTTCGAGCACTTCCATCGGTGCGCCATAGGTTGCCTCGAGCACCTCACTCGTCAGCACTTCTCGCGGGTTTCCGTCTGCGATGACACGACGATTGAGACAAACGAGTCGTGGCAGGTGGGCGGCGAGTCCGTTCAAGTCGTGCGTCGTAAGAAGGATCGTGAGACCAGAAGCGTGGAGGTCGGCGAGGAGGTGCAGGACTTCGTGGCGCGTGCGGACGTCGACCCCCGACGTCGGCTCGTCCATGATCAGGATGTCGGGCTTGCGATACATCGCACGCGCGATGAACACCCGCTGCTGCTGACCACCCGAAAGTTCACGAATGTGACGGTGAGCCACGTCGCCGATTCCGAGTTGGTCGAGCACCTGGTGCACGGACGCTCGTTCGCCTCTCGTGATGCGCGGCCACCACGACGTTGAGGTCTCGGTCATCACGACGACTTCTTCGACGGTGACGGGGAAGAACCAGTCGACCGTCTCTACTTGTGGGACGTATCCGATGCGCAGGTGTGGGTGCTTTCGTCACCGAGCCGTGGGCGACTGGGTGCGAACCGAGGATCGTGCGCAAAAGGGTCGTCTTGCCGGAACCAGACGGCCCGACGATGCCAACGAACTCACCGCGATGCACGGTGAGATAGACGTCGTCGACAACGGCCTGCTGGCCATAGGTGCAGGACAGGTGTTCGCAAACGATGAGTGGTTCGTGATGCGACATGGCCCCTACTGAGGGTAGACCGCCTTGTCCACGGCAACGTCACCGACGTCGAGAGTTTTCAGTGCGGACGCATCTCCGCCGAGGGCCTCGACCATGGTCGCAAAGTTGAACCGCATCAGCCCGAGCCACGAGTGCTCTGGGTCCCCTGGAGTACCGATCAGGTCGTCATCCCTCAACACGTCCACGTATCGCACGCCAGTCTCCGCACCAATCTGTTCGAGGACGGGAGATGGGAAGACCTCGCTCCCGAACACCGCCTTCACTCCCTCGGACGTGATTTGGGCAATCAGGTCGGCAATCTCCTTCGGTGTCGGCTCGTCGAACGACGATGGCTGGAGCGCTCCGATCACCGAGTAGCCGTAATGCTTCGCAAAGTATGCGTACGCGTCGTGGTAGGTGACGAGCTTGCGTTGGGACTCGGGAATCGTCGCGGTTGCAACCTTCATTGCTTCATCCAGCGCATCGACCTTGGCGGCGAATGCGTCGTAGTTGGCAGCGAACGCCCATGCATTCGCCGGGCTGAGGCGAGACAGCACGTCTCGAACGACTCTTGCGTATTCCTTTGCCATCGGCGGATTGGTCCACAGGTGAGGATTGGGCTTTCCGCCTTCACGCGGGAACGAGAAGTCGTAGATGTAGTCGGACTCGGGGAGGATGTCAGTTCCCAGTTCGCAGATGATCGCACCACTCTTCAAGTTCGCGAGTGCGAGATCCTTCGTCGGTTCTTCGAGGACGAGTCCGTTGATGAAGATGACGTCTGCGGACTCGAGCGTTGCCGCGTCGCTCGGCTTCGGCTCGAACGTGTGTGAATTGGTGCCCTCGGGAACGATGCCGACGATGCTCGTGCCGGTATCCCCGGCGACGTTGGCAACGATGCTGGTGATCGGTGCCACGGTCGTGGCAATGCGCAAGTTTCCTTCGACGGGGCTTCCCAGCTCGCACCCAATTGCAGCCGAGCGATTCGGTTCCGTCGTTGAGCACGATGAAGTGGCGATGACGAGCGCGAACAGTGTGAGTCGAATGGCTCTGCGCATGAAAACGATCCTACGAAGTCAGGACAGCGCGCGGGTGGCGAGGCGCGCGACATTCATCACGAATTCATCGACGTTGGGAATGTCGCCGATCTTCTTTTCGAGCGGCCCATCCAGCAACAACGTTGCAAGTCCATGTGCAACCGACCACATATATGTCGTCGTCAATCTGATCTCATCCACCGAAGCTGATTCGCCGAGGGTGGTCGCAACGAAGTCTGCAAGCACGCCAAACGCGCGGTCCGCTTGGATGAGCGTGTCGGGGTATTTCTCCAGGTTGCAGATGTCCCTGCGGAACATGACCCGAAAGTGCCCCGGATGGCGGAGGGCGAACTGGACGTAGGCGACGAACATCGATTCCCGGGTCGGGGATTGAGACATATGTAATGAGTCGGCGAGGAGCGAAAAGCCTTCCTCCGTGATGGCGGCGAAGAGACCTTCGCGGTCCTTGAAATGGTGATACGGCGCCTGGTGGCTCACCCCGGCAGCTCGGGCAACCTCGCGAAGCGAGACGTCATCCGGCCCGGACGAGGCCACGATCGAGACGGCGGCAGCCAGAACCGTGCGCTGGAGGGAGTCGGCGTTGGCTGGGGACATAACTTGACAGTATCAAGTTTTTCCACTAGACATTGTCAAGTGATTGACGAACGTACCTACCAGCGGCGCTGGAAGATCCTCCTCATCCTCTGCATCAGCTTGTTCATGGTGGTGGTCGACAACCTGATCATCAACGTGGCCCTGCCGACGCTTTCTCGTGAATTGGGGGCCTCGACCAGCGGACTCCAATGGATCGTTGATTCCTACGCCCTCGTCTTTGCCTGTCTGCTGTTGGCCTTCGGCGGTCTGGGAGATCGTTTCGGTCGCAAGGGGGCGATGCAGATCGGCCTCGTGATGTTCGCCGCGTGCTCCGCATGGGCCTCATTCGCCGACACGACCGGTCAGCTGATCGTCGCACGTGGAGCGATGGGTGTAGGTGCGGCAGCGGTGTTCCCAGCAACACTTGCAATCCTCATCGACGTCTTCCGCGACCCGATCGAACGGGCGAAGGCGATCGGAGTCTGGTCTGCGGTGTCTGGCATGGCTGTCGCATTTGGTCCAGTCGCAGGCGGGTTCTTGCTCGAGCATTACTACTGGGGCTCGGTGTTTCTCGTGAACCTCCCGATCACGGCGATTGCTCTCATCCTCGGCGCCATCTATCTCCCCACTTCCAAGGATCCGAATCCACATCGCATCGACTTCGCCGGACTCATTCTGTCGATCGCAGCGGTTGGACTCCTCGTCTACACCGTGATCGAAGGACCGCATCGCGGTTGGACGAGCTCACAGACGATCGTGTCGTTCATTGCGACGGTCGTCTTGTTCGCGCTCTTCGTGAAGCGTGAACGATCGACCGATGAACCTCTTCTCGATGTGCGTGTCTTCAGAAACGCGCGACTTTCGGCGGCAACATCGTCGATTGGAATCGCATTCTTCGTCCTCTTCGGATTCACGTTCCTCGTCACTCAGTACTTTCAATTCGTCCGCGGGTACGACACGCTCGAAGCCGGACTTCGAACCTTGCCGTTCGCACTCGGCGCTGGCGTCACTGCACCGCTTGCTGCTCGTGCGGCACTCAAGTTTGGAACGAAACGTGTCGTTGCGCTCGGACTCTTCAACATGTCTGTCGGACTCGTGATCATCGGATCGCAAGATGCGAACGCGGCATACTTCGGCCCCATCATCGTGAGCATGCTGTTCCTCGCAAATGGTCTCGCTCTCGTGACGTCACCTGCGACGGACGCCGTAATGGGGGAGTTGCCCGCGAGAAGGCTGGAGTTGGGTCTGCGGTAAACGACGTCAGTCGAGAAGTTGGAGGAACGCTCGGCGTCGCAATCGTTGGCAGCGTCTTTGCCTCGCTCTACGGTCCTCGACTCGGCGAGCTGGTGAAAGACTTCGGAATGCCAGCTGAGGCTGTCGAATTAGCCAAAGAATCAGCCGGAGCAGGGTTTGCTGTCGCGCAAATGGCCCCAACTCCCGAAGCCGTCGACGCACTTCGGGGAGCGGTGAGCGACGCGTTCATGCACGGATTTCATGCGTCTTGTTTCGTTGCTGCGGGGATGGCGCTCATCGGGTCACTGTTCGCACTTCGTTTCCTTCCTGCTCGGGCTTCGAGTTTCTCCCACTCCTGACGCAAACCCGACCTTCCTTTGTGAGGGTTCCCCCAAGTAACCTGATGGGTCTACTAGAGACGGTGTTTTCTCGAAGGGGGAGTTGAACGATGGGTCGAGTGGTACGAGCAGCGTTGTTGCAGACGGATTGGACCGGCAACAAGGACACGATGATCGACAAGCACGAGGAAGCCGCGCGCGAGGCGAAGAAGCAGGGTGCGCAGGTGATGTGTTTCCAGGAACTCTTCTACGGTCCGTACTTCTGTCAGGTGCAAGACCCGCAGTACTACTCCTACACCGAGGCGATTCCTGATGGCCCGACGACCAAGCGCTTCCAGTCGGTCGCCAAGGAGCTCGGGATGGTGTTGGTACTGCCGATGTACGAGATCGTCCAGCCAGGCCTGTACTACAACACCGCAGCTGTCATCGACGCTGATGGTCGTTACCTCGGCAAGTACCGCAAGCAGCACATCCCTCAGGTGAAGGGATTCTGGGAGAAGTACTACTTCACCCCTGGAACCGACGGCTACCCGGTGTTCGAGACTGCAGTCGGCAAGGTCGGCGTGTACATCTGTTACGACCGCCACTTCCCAGAGGGCTGGCGCGCACTTGGTCTCAACGGTGCGGAGATCGTCTTCAACCCGTCGGCGACGAGCCGTGGACTCTCCGAGTACATCTGGCGCATCGAGCAGCCGGCATCGGCGGTCGCCAACATGTACTACGTCGGTGCGATCAACCGCGTCGGCATCGAGAGCGAGTACGGCGACGACGACTTCTACGGTCAGAGCTACTTCGTCGACCCGGAGGGCAAGTTCGTCGGCGAAGTCGGTGATCCGTACAAGCCGGAGCTCATCGTTCGTGATCTCGACATGGACAAGATCAAGACCGTGCGCGATCGCTGGGCGTTCTATCGCGACCGTCGCCCGGACGCATACGACGAACTGGTTCGTCGCTAAGAAACATCATCACGCGAGCATGACGAAGGGGGAAACATGGCACGCACACTGATCAAGAACGGCACGGTCGTCAGCCCGACCGGGCGACACGAAGTCGACGTCCTCGTCGAGGGCGACACGATTTCGGCGCTCCTGGAGCGCGGCAAGGCCGAGGCGCTGAACATCACCGCCGACAAGGTGATCGACGCCAAGGGGAAGTACGTGGTGCCCGGTGGCATCGACGTACACACGCACATGGAGTTGCCATTCGGCGGCACGTTTGCGAGCGACACGTTCGAGACTGGAACGACCGC
>RFNE01000100.1 GCA_009927375.1 Actinomycetota bacterium
TGTAGACGAGAACCTGTGTGATTGCCACGAACTCTGCGGCAAGAAGGATGTATTGGGCAGCCGCACCGGCAAGGACCACCACCAGCCACAACGCTGCATGAACGACGTTGCTCGTCGTGACCACGCGCAACGCGCCGACGATCATGACCGCAGCGATGATCGCAAAGCCGATGTTCTGTGCCACCATCGCCGGCCTACTTCTTCTTCTTTTCTGCGCCAGCTTCGAGCTCAGGTGCCGCCGGAACGGTCTCCATCCACTCGCTCAACTTGGACTTGTCATGCAACAGATCGGTGATGCTGGGCTCGGAGTACTCGTACTCAGGGCTCCAGAACAGCGCGTCGAACGGACACACCTCGACACAGATACCGCAATACATGCACAGGGCGTAGTCGATGTCGAAACGGTCGAGCTTGTTCACCTGACGTGGCTTGCCACCCTCGCGGCGAGGCGGCGCGAGTTCCTTGTGCGCCTCGATGTAAATGCACCAGTCCGGGCACGACCGCGAGCACAACATGCAGGACGTGCAGTTGTCTTGGTGCAATGCGATGACGCCACGCGCACGAATCGGTGGCGCTTCCTTCTCGTGCGGATACTGGATCGTGTTCGAGCCCTTGGTCAGGGTGCGCATCATCGTGTTGAACGTGATGCCAAGTCCCTTCACCAGTCCTGGAATCTTCGGCATCAGAACACCACCTTCAACACTGCCGTCACCATGATGTTCACGAGCGACACGGGAATGAGAACCTTCCAAGCGAACCGCTGGAGCTGATCCTCACGGAAACGTGGGTAAGAAAAGCGCACCCACATGATCACGAACGTGACGAGCAACATCTTCGTGATCAGGATCACGGGTCCAGCAACGTTCATCCAGTTGGCGACGGAATCGATCGAATCCCACCCGAACCACGCGAACGGCACTCCCCATCCGCCGAGGAACAAGACGGAGGCGATCATCGCGAAGACGCCAGCAGTGGCGAACTCGCCGATGAAGAAGATGAGGAAGCGGAAGCCCGAGTACTCGGTCATGTAACCCGACACGAGCTCCGACTCTGCGATCGGCATGTCGAACGGCGCCTGGGTCAATTCCGCCTGGATCGCAACCATGAACACCACGAACCCGACGATCTGCGTCAGCACATAGGGGTTGCCGAGACCATCGAAGCCGAAGATCGCTCCAGCATTCTGGGCGACGACGATCTGCTGCAGGTTCATCGTTCCCGCCTGAATCACCACACCGATGACGGCGAGCACCATCGGGAGTTCGTAGGCGATTAACTGCCCGGCGGCGCGAAGCCCACCGAGCAAGGAGTACTTGTTCGCACTCGACCAGCCCGCCATCAGAATTCCGAGGACCGAGATCGACGACACCGCAAGTGCGTAGAACACACCGGTTTCGAAGTTGGTGAACCACGCATCCGGCCCGAATGGGACGACGGCGACGAGCAAGAATGTGCTCATTAAGACGACAACCGGTGCCATCTTGAAGATCGACTTGTCAGCATTGTCAGGCTGAATGTCTTCCTTCTGCAACCACTTGCCGACCTCGGCAACCAACTGCAACGAGCCGTAGGGGCCAGCTTCCATCGGGCCGAGACGGCTCTGCATGAACGACATCATCTTGAACAGAAACAATAGACGATGGTTCCCGCTGGCAGAAGCACAGCGACCAGACCGCCGACGACACGTAGGAGCGACTGTCCCCAATAGGGAATCTCCACGCCGAGTAGTGCGGAGATCATCGGTCGATGTCTCCGAGGATGAAGTACAGCGAGGCAAGGATCGTGATGATGTCCGGGACGTACACACCGCGGAGCAGCCATGGTGTGATCGAGATGTTCGAGAAACTCGCCGAACGGATCTTCACACGGAACGGACCGAGGTCGCCGCGCGACACTACGTAGTAGCCCATCTCGCCGAGTGGATTCTCCGTCGAGACCCACGCCTCGCCCTCGGGAACCTTGATGATTTTGGAACCTTGGCCATCACTGGTCCGGCAGGAATGTTGTCGAGGAGTCGATCGACGATCAGAGTCGCCTCACGGGTCTCCTGCAAGCGAACCCAGCATCGAGCAAAGCTGTCGCCGTCCGGGTGTGTCCACACCTTCCAGTCGACCTTGTTCCACGCGAGTGGGCTCTCCTGATCTCGACGCAAGTCCCAATCGACGCCACTCGCTCGCAAGTTTGCACCAGAGAGTCCGTAATCGAGTGCAACATCCTTTGGAATGATTCCGATCCCACGCGTGCGGGACTGGAAGATCTCGTTACCGAAGAGCAACGACTCGATCTCGTCACAGAAGTTACGGAGCTTCTTCATGACGGCCTTCGTCTCGTCCACCCAACCTGCTGGCAGATCGTCCTTCAG
>RFNE01000204.1 GCA_009927375.1 Actinomycetota bacterium
ATCGGTTCGAGTCCGATCCCGGGCACAATTCGCTCTCGCACTTCATCGAATCTCGGCCAGAATGGTGAGGTGCAACGTCCTGCTTCGTCGTCTCTGCGTGCCGCGCTCGAAGCGAAGTCCGACGCAATGCTTCGTGATGTCGAGGCGTTCGTCAACATTGAATCTCCCTCCCACGAAGTCGACGACTTGCGCCGGAGCGCGATGTTTCTCGCCGACTTGATGGAGCGAGTGCTCGGCACCAAGCCGACCCTCGTCGAATCGAGTGAAGGACCGCACGTCCACTGGAAGGGCTCGGGCGACACACGAGTCCTCGTCGTCGGTCATCACGACACGGTGTTCCCGAAGGGAACCGTCGCGCGACGATCTTTCAGTCGCGACGGTGACGTTGCGCGTGGTCCGGGAATCTTCGACATGAAGGCTGGCATCGTGCAGGCGATCTATGGTCTCGGCGAGATCGATGAGTCCAAGCATGTCGAAATCTTGATTACTGCCGACGAAGAAGTCGGTTCGTACGCGTCGCGTGAGTTGATTGAGGAGCGCGCGAGGGCGACTGGCCACGTGCTCGTCATCGAACCATCGGCCGATGGCGGAGCACTGAAGATCGGCCGCAAGGGAGTCGGCACATTCCGCGTCGACATCGCCGGGCGCGCATCACACGCAGGACTCGAACCGGAGAAGGGCATCAACTCGCTCGTCGAACTCGCTGCTCAGGTGCAGGCAATCACCGCGATCGCACGACCTGAAGTTGGCACGACAGTCACACCGACGGTTGCGTCGGCCGGAACGACGGAAAACGTCGTACCCGCGTCAGCGCACATCATCGTCGACACTCGAATCAGCGAGCCATCGGAGAAGCAACGTGTCGAGGCGGCGTTCTCTGCACTTCAACCGACGGTGGCCGGGGCGACCGTTTCGGTCAGCGGATCGATCAATCGACCACCGATGCACGAGTCGGCGGCACAGAACTTGTTTGCGCTGGCCAAGGGAGTCGCCGATGAGCTCGGCATCGCAGATTTGCGCGGCGTTTCGGTGGGCGGTGGGTCCGACGGCAACTTCACCGCGGCGATCGGGATTCCGACGTTGGACGGTTGTGGTGCGGTCGGCGGTGGTGCTCACGCAGAGACCGAGCACATCATCGTCTCTACGATGCCGGAACGAGCGGCGTTGCTCGCGGGCATCGCGCGCGCGATCGTGTCGTCGAACTAGTCGAGTTCGAGCAGACCGCCGCTGCCGAGTGTCCCGGCAGCGCGATACTCGTCGATCTTTGACCGAGTGTCTTGAATGTCCAGATTGCGCATCGTGAGCTGACCGATGCGGTCGAGCGGGCCAAACGCTGCATCCTCGACGCGCTCCATGCTGAGACGCTCAGGTGCATAGGTGAGATGTGGACCACTCGTGGACAGGATCGTGTAGTCGTCTCCGCGACGCAGCTGCAGCGTGACGGTTCCGGTGACGAGTGAGCCGACCCAACGCATCAACGGCTCGCGCAACATCAACGACTGAGGATCGAACCAACGTCCCTCGTAGAGCAGACGGCCGAGTCGACGGCCCATCTGGCGATAGTTCTCGAGGGTGTTCTCGTTGTGGATGGCGGTCAAGAGTCGCTCGTAGGCGATGTGCAGGAGGGCGAGCCCGGGGGCTTCGTAGATGCCGCGGCTCTTTGCTTCGATGATGCGGTTCTCGATCTGGTCGCTCATGCCGAGGCCGTGGCGACCACCGATGCGGTTTGCCTCGTGAACGAGTTCCACTTGTGAGGCGAACTCCTTGCCGTTCAGCGCGACCGGCCATCCTTCGCGGAACTCGATCGTCACGTCCTCTGGAGTGATCGCAACGGAAGCGTCCCAGTGCGCAACGCCCATGATCGGCTTGACGATGTGCATCGAGGTGGAGAGCTCCTCGAGTTGCTTGGCTTCGTGCGTGGCGCCCCAGATGTTGGCGTCAGTCGAATACGCCTTCTCGGCGGAATCGCGATACGGCAACTTCTTGGAGGAAAGGAATGCGCTCATCTCTGCGCGTCCACCCATCTCACGGACGAACGTTGCGTCCAGCCACGGCTTGTAAATGCGCAGGCTGGGATTGGCCAGCAGT
>RFNE01000234.1 GCA_009927375.1 Actinomycetota bacterium
TTCAACACACGGCGCAACTTCCACACCATCTGCAACTGCTTACGGTCGAAGAGCAATTCCTCGTGGCGCGTGCTGGAAGCGTCGACGTCGATTGCCGGATAGATGCGGCGCTCGGCGACCTTGCGGTCGAGGCGAAGCTCCATGTTTCCGGTTCCCTTGAACTCTTCGAAGATCGCATCGTCCATGCGGCTGTTCGTCTCGACGAGGGCCGTGGCGAGGATGGTCAAGCTGCCACCCTCTTCGACGTTGCGCGCCGCACCGAAGAACTTCTTCGGCGGATACAGCGCGCCGGCGTCGATACCGCCCGACATGATGCGACCGGTGGCCGGAGCTGCGAGGTTGTACGCACGTGACAGACGGGTGATGCCGTCGAGGATGATGACGACGTCCTCGCCCATCTCGACCATGCGCTTGGCCTTCTCGATCGTCAGCTCGGCGACCTGCGTGTGCTCCTCGGACGGACGGTCGAACGTGGAGGCGATGACTTCACCCTTCACCGTGCGACGCATGTCGGTCACTTCCTCGGGACGCTCGTCGATCAACAACACGATCAACTTCACCTCGGGGTGGTTTCGCTCGATGCTCGTGGCGATCGTCTTCATGATCGTCGTCTTGCCGGCCTTCGGTGGCGACACGATGATGCCGCGCTGACCCTTACCGATTGGTGCGATCAAGTCGATGATGCGTGCGGTCATGTTGGCGGGATCCGCGGGATTCTCGAGCACCAACTTGCTGTCCGGGAACAACGGGGTGAGCTCTTCGAACTTCGGACGGTTCTTCGCCTTCTCGGGCGAGACCCCGTTCACGGTGTTGATCTCGAGCAGTGCCGGGTTCTTTTCGTTGCGGCCTGCAGGCTTGGAGATTCCAGTGACGTAGTCACCCTTGCGCAGACCGAACTGACGCGTGAGGCGCACCGAGACGTAGGAGTCCTCGCGCGAGGAGAGATAGCCGTTGACGCGGAGGAAGCCGTAGCCCTCGTCGCGAAGGTCGAGGTAACCGGCAACCGCTACTGGATCGGTGCTGATCGGTTCGTTCGACTCGGTCTCCATCAGTTCGTAGCGATCGTTGCCCTGCGGACCTTCGTCCCCACGACCACGACCCCGACGACGGTTGCGATTCCTGTTGCGATTGCGATTGTTTCCGTCGAATCCGTCGCGCTGGAAACCCTGGCGATTGTTGCGATCGTTGTTGCGATCACCACGATCGTGGTTGCGGTCTCCGCGATCGTTGCGCTGCTGATCCCCCTGGCGCTTGGCCTCGGGTGCGATCGGCGTTCCTTCGTGCTCGGCCAATTCAATCTCCCAGTCGGCGAGTGGCTCGCCATCGGCACCAAGCGCCGGCGCATCGGACTGACGCGACGCCGGCTTGGCGGTTTCTGTCTTCGGTGCAGGAGCAGCAGGCTTGGTCTGCTCGAGGATCATGTCGATGAGTTCTTGCTTCTTGGCACGCGATGCGGACTTCACACCGAGGCGCTGGCGATTGCCACCAACTGCTCGCGGTCCTTTGCTTCAAGTGCTGATTGTTCCAAGGCTCCACTGGCCATAGGTCCTACTTTCATGGACACTCACAGAGATGTGACGTGCCCTTCAACCGCGAATGCGTTACGCGAAACTGAGCGCCGCGTGTTGCGGGGGCTTCACTCGGGAATCCGAGCCATCAACAATGATAGCCCTGCTGGTGGGGACTTACAACGCCCTGCGCTTGGACGCCACGAACCGTTCGACCGTCGCGAGATCGTTGGCCAAATCGGTGGAACGCTCGGGGCGTGTGAACAAGTCAGAAAGGTGTTCCGGCAGGCTCGGTCGAACCCCAGTTGCCTGCTCGACCGCATCTGGAAACTTCGCTGGGTGGGCCGTCGCAAGCGTGATCGTGGGCATCCCAGACTCGCCACGCGCAAATGCTGCGGCAAGCCCGACTGCGGTATGTGGGTCGATCAGCATCTTCGTGTCGCCATAGACACGTCGCATCGTTTCGACGGTTTCGTCGTCTGAGCTGCGATGCGCGCGGTACACGGGCGCGATCCAGCGGTCGAACTGCTCCGCCGACACACCGAAAGTCCCCGACGAACGGAAGTCCTGCAGCTGTGTCTTGGTCGCGGTTCCATCGCGTCCGTTCATCTCGAACAGCAAGCGTTCGAAGTTCGACGACACCTGGATGTCCATGCTCGGGCTGAGCGTCGGGACGACCGGTCGCATCGACATCTCCTTCGATTCGAAGAACCGCGTCAGGATGTCATTCGAGTTTGAGCCCACGATGAGGTGGTGCACGTCGGCACCCATTTCACGAGCGATCCATCCGGCCAGCACGTTGCCGAAATTGCCCGTCGGCACCGAGAACGACGCGCGACGACCGAGGGTGCGCAGAGCGGTGAAGTAGTAGACGGTTTGGGCCATCACCCTTGCCCAGTTGATGGAGTTGACCGCCGAGAGGTTGTTGTCCTTCCGGAACGACTCGTCGTTGAACATCGCCTTCACGAGGTCCTGGCAGTCGTCGAAGGTTCCATCGATCGCCACGCAATGAACGTTCGGCGAGTCGACGGTCGTCATTTGGCGGCGCTGCACCTCACTCACCCGTCCACGTGGATAGAGGATCACGATGTCGACGTTGTCGCAGTGCTTCACCCCATCGATTGCGGCGCTTCCGGTGTCGCCGCTGGTGGCGCCAACGATCATCACTCGTTCACCGCGCTTGGCAAGGACATGGTCGAACAGACGGCCGAGCAGCTGGAGCGCTACGTCCTTGAACGCAAGTGTCGGACCGTGGAACAGCTCGAGGAGATAGTGGTCTGGTGCGACCTCGACGAGCGGCGCAACATCTGGATGACGGAACGATGAGTAAGCGGCCTCACACAACGTCCGATAGACGTCGATCGAAATGTCTCCAGCGACGAATGGGTGGGTGATCGACGCGGCGCACTCGGCGTAAGAAGTTCCTTCGATACGGGCCGTCGGCCAGGTCTCGGGAACGTAGAGACCGCCATCGCTCGCCAGACCCGCGAGCAATGCACCTTCGAAACCGAGTTTCGGTGCCGATCCCCTCGTCGAAACGTAATTCATGTCGTCGTTCAGAATAATCAGTCGCCGATGACGCGCAGCAGTCCGCCAACTCGCATCACGACATCGAGCTTGCGCAATTCGGCGATGCATTCCTGGACCGCCGCCTCGCTCGCCTCGTGCGTCAGGAAGACGAGTCGCGCACCGTTGCCGATTCCATCCTGTTCGGCCGCACGAATGCTCACGTCATGGCGCGCGAAGATGCCGGTGACGGCATGGAGAACGCCGGGTCGATCAGTCACTTCGAGTGGCAACAAGTACTCGCCCCGCAGCGACGACATCGGTCGCAGATTGGACTTGGCGAGCACTCCTAGGACGCATGCGCACCCTTGTTCAAGTTGACCGACGCGTCGATCACATCACCAAGAACAGAACTTGCCGTCGGTTCCCACCCGCTCCACGCCCATAGAACATGAGCGACCCCGACGCCGCGCCGTCGACGACGACGGCGTTGAAACTGTCTCGCACCGAGGCGAGCGGATGGTGGTGCGGGACCATTGCCGGATGCACACGAACAAGCACGGATCCTGTGGCGTCGATCTCGGCGATCGCCAGCAACTTGACTGCGTACCCCAACCTGTTTGCGATCGCGATGTCGGCAGGAGTGATGGCGCTGATTCCCTCGCTGAAGACGTCGCTCGCGACCACGTTCTGGCCGAAGGCGATGCTTGCGATGATCGACAACTTGGCTGCTGCGTCGTGCCCTTCGACGTCGGCCGTCGGATCGGCCTCGGCGTAACCCAGCTTCTGCGCTCCGGCGAGTGCATCGCCGTACGTCATCGACTCTTCGGTCATCTTGGTGAGGATGTAGTTGGTCGTTCCGTTGACGATGCCGAGCACCCTCGTGATCGGCTCACCGCGCAGACTCTCGCGCAGCGGACGGATTAGCGGGATTCCACCGCACACCGCAGCTTCGAACAACAGGTCGATACCGGACGCGTCCGCCGCAGTGAAGAGTTCGACTCCGTGGGTCGCAAGCAGCGCCTTGTTCGCCGTGATCACCGGCTTGCCATTGGCCAATGCCTGCAGGATCAATCGACGGGCATCGTCCACGCCGCCCATCACCTCGACGACCACGTCGATCGTCGGGTCATTCACGACGAAGTCGGCATCCGTGGTCAGCAAGTCGGCGACACGGGACGATTTGTGTGCCGAGACGTTGCGCACCGCGACACGGGCGATCTCGAGCTGGACGCCACTTCGCGCCGCGATGGTTGGCGCCTGCTTTGCGACAAGGTCGACGAACGCCGAGCCCACGGTTCCGTGTCCGAGCACGCCCACACGAATGCGCTGTGCCGTCATGGCATTCACGCTATTGGCTATTCAGCGACATCAGCCCGAACGAGATCTTCGAACGTCTCCCGACGAACCACCAATCGAGCCCCACCAGAGCGCACGAAGACCACCGGAGGACGTGTGACCTTGTTGTAGTTCGAACCCATCGAGTGGCCGTATGCACCGGTCACCGGCGTGACGAGCAAGTCGCCAACGACGAGGTCAGCGGGAACTTCCGTTTCGGAGATCAAGATGTCGCCGGATTCGCAATGTTTGCCAACGACGCGGACAGGCTTCGTTCGCGCGGAATTCGTGCGTGTCGGAACGAACGCTTCGTATCCACTCCCGTAGAGCACGGGACGCGGATTGTCGCTCATTCCACCGTCGACTGATACATAGGTGCGCACGCCGGGGATCTCTTTGATCGTGCCGACGCGATACACCGTCACTGCTGCGGAGGCGACGATCGATCGACCGGGTTCGACGAACACCTTCGTCGGTTTCTGCAATCCCGACGCTGCGTCCAGCAGGTGTCGTGACCAATCGGTGATCGACGGGGCGCGCTCATCGCCGACGTAAGCGACGCCGAGCCCACCGCCGAACGTCACTTCCTCCACCCCGAGCTCATTTGCCAGGTCAACCATCAGTCGAGCGGCGTGCGTGAAGTTCTCGACCGCAAACACATTCGATCCGATGTGACAGTGAATGCCGACGAACCGCATCTTCTTCGACGCGCCAGCGATCCCAGCGGCACGCCTCGCGTCTCCGTTCCCGAGGTTGAACCCGAACTTGGAGTCGTCTTGCCCCGTCGAGATGTATTCATGTGTGTGCACGTACACGCCAGGTGTGATGCGGAGTTGCACACGCGGCGCGGTCAGCCCCTCGTCGACGAGTGATTCGATGCGCGCCAGTTCGTCGAAGCTGTCCACCACGATGTGCCGGACACCTGCCGTCATCGCCATCCGCAATTCGTCGACGCTCTTGTTGTTGCCGTGCAGCACGCAATGATCCGCCGGGACCCCGGCGTGGAGTGCAACGAACAGCTCCCCGCCCGTGGCCACGTCGAGGAGCAGACCCTCATCGTGGACGAGTTTGGCCATCGCAGTGCAGAGAAACGCCTTGCTCGCGTAGATCACCGAGTCACGACCGAATGCAGTGACCGCTTCGTGGCAACGTGCACGCAGGTGATCTTCGTCGTAGACGAAGACCGGCGTGCCGTACTGCTCCGCAATCGTGGTTAGTGAAACCCCGCGATCGAAAGGTTGCCCGATTCATCGATGGCGGCATTGTCGGGCAGGAGGTGTGGAGAAATCGGCTTCACATCTGCTCCGGTGCTTCGATTCCGAGAAGGTCAAGCCCCTGCTGCATCACCCGTGCAGTGAGGTCGCAGAGTGCGAGCCGACTCTGTCGGATCTGTTCGTTGTCGGCCTTCAATACCGGGCACTGCTCGTAGAACGAAGAGAACTCACTCGCAAGTTCGTAGAGATAGGTGCACAGCCGGTGCGGTGCGTACTTGTCGAGCGCGTCCCACACGGCCGTGTCGAACTGCAAGAGACGCATCGCAAGAGCTCGCTCGCTCTCATGTCCGAGTGTCGGCGTGACGGTTCGAACCGACGTGCGGTCGATCTCTGCACGACGAAAGATGCTGCAAATTCTCGCGTGGGCATATTGGAGGTACGGCGCCGTGTTTCCATCGAAGGAGAGCATCCGGTCCCAGTCGAAGACGTAGTCCTTGATGCGGTCAGTGGAGAGGTCCGCGTACTTGACCGATCCAATTCCGACTTGTCGTGCGACGGTCGCCTGTTCCTCGCTCGACAGCCCTCCGTTCTTCTCTCGAACTGCGTTCGCTGCACGTTCGACCGCTTCGGCCAACAACGCATCGAGTTTCACGGTCTCGCCGCTTCGGCTCTTCAACATCTTGCGATCCGAGCCCAACACACTGCCGAAGGCGACGTGCACCATCGCGTCATCATCCTTCAGCCATCCGGACGACCGCGCAACCGACTTGATCATCTCGAGGTGCTGTGCCTGCGGAGAACCGACGACGTAGACGAGCACGTCGCATCCGATGCGCTCCACCCTGTCGATCACGCACGCGAGGTCGCTCGTTGCATAGTTATAGCCACCGTCGGTCTTGCGAATGATGAGCGGAAGTGGCTCGTTGTCGCGGTTCACGAATCCTTCAGGGAAGACGACGTCAGCGCCGTCACTGCGCACGAGCGCGCCTGACTTCTCGAGGCGTTCGACAACCTTCGGAAGCAAGGTGTTGTACGCGCTCTCGCCCATCAAATCGTCATGCGTGAGCAGGACGCCGAGCGTCTTGTACACGCGATCGAAGTACGCCATGCTCTCGGCGACCAGCAGCTTCCACAGGCGCAACGTCTCCGCGTCGCCACCCTGCAACTTGACGACACGTTGACGTGCGCGCTCTTTGAAACTGTCGTCGGCCTCGAACTTCATCCGGGCCTGCTTGTAGAACGAGTCGAGATCCCGACGGACAATTCCTCCGCGGCCGCAATCTCGCCGAGATCGATGAGGTGCTCGATCAACATGCCGAACGGTGTCCCCCAGTCGCCGACGTGGTTCTCTCGCACGACTCGATTGCCAACGAAAGTGAGCAGCCTGACGATCGCATCACCGATGATCGTGCTGCGGAGGTGACCGACATGCATTTCCTTGGCGACGTTCGGCGCCGAGTAGTCGACGACGTAGGTGCGGGACTTCTCGACCGTGCGCACGCCGAGACGCTCATCGCGCATCGCCGATGCCAACTCCCGTGCGAGAAACTCAGGGGGAAAACGTGAGATTGATGAAGCCCGGTCCGCCGATCTCGGTGGCCGAGCACATCGCCGAAAGATCGGCGAGCGACAACACCTGTTGGGCGATTTCCCGCGGCTGTTTGCCGAGTGTCTTGGCTACTGCGAGCGAACCATTCACCTGCGCGTCGGCTCGGTCGCTACGACGCACGACGGGATCGGCATGACCACCAGCAAGGGCGTCGAACGTCGGCTGCAAGAACCGTGCAACGGTGATCAACGGGTCGGCCATGTGTCTTCCATTGTTGCCGACAGGCACCCGCAGACGGCGCCCTGATTATCGCGCGGATAGCCTCACTGGACAGGCCCTCGTAGCTCAGCGGATAGAGCGTCGGTTTCCGGAACCGCAGGTCGGAGGTTCAAGTCCTTCCGAGGGCGCTGATTCAGTTGCCGAGCGCAGCCTTCACGAGCGCGGCAATCTTTCCACCGTCTGCTCCCGAGCCAACTCGTTCACGCACCGCCTTCACCACTGCGCCCATCGCCTTGCCACCCGTCGCACCAGACGCCGCTGCTTTGGCCACCTCTTCATCCACGATCTTGCGGACGTCGTCGTCGGACATCGCTGCGGGGAGATACGCCTCGATGATCGAGAGTTCCGATCGCTCCTTTGCTGCAGCTTCGGTGCGCCCCGCATCGGCATAGATCTGCGCCGACTCAGCACGCTTCTTCGCCTCTGCACGCAGCACGGCAATCGTCTGGTCGTCGGAGAGCACGATGGCCTCGTCACCGGCAACCTCGGCATTCTGGATCGCAGATTTGAGCATGCGCAGCGTGGAGACTTTCGTCTCCTCGCGTGCCTTCATTGCGGTAGCGAGGTCGCTTTCGATGCGTTCTTTGAGGCTGGTCACCCCTCCATTCTGCCCCACCGACGCCACGGCAACCGTCAACGTCCATACACTGACTGACGATGAACAACGAGACCTTCGAGCTGTTCTTTGCCATGCTCAGCGTCGCGACGCTTGCGGGAACGATCGTCATCCTCATGGCGCGAACCGTCTTTCGGTCCAGCAACGCGGGCGTTGCCCTCATCGATGGCTTCCGACCGTTTGCTCGCCCACTTTCTGCCGCGATCGCGACGACGTGCATGCTCGGCAGTCTGTACTTCTCCGAGATCGTCAACTACAAGCCATGTCGGTTGTGCTGGATGCAACGTGGTGCGATGTATCCGCTCGCGATCATGCTCGTCATCTTCACCGTGTTGAAGACCCCCGGATCGGGCGCATCGTCGTGCCCATCGCCGCAATCGGGTCGTGCATCTCGATGTACCACTGGCTGCTCGAGCGCTTCCCGGACAACCTCGATTCGGGCGTGTGTTCAAAGGACGTTCCCTGCGAGTTCGTGTGGTTCGAACTGTTCGGTTTCGTGACCTTGCCGTTCATGGCACTCACCGGCTTCCTGGCAATTATCGTGTTCAATACCCTTCCCTCACCGACGGAGTAGTCATGGCCAACAATTCACGCGGACGAAACACCCAAGCCACCTGGATCATCGGAGCCGTCATCGGCGTCGTGATCGCAGTCGCGGCAATCGTTGCAATCTCCTCGACGGGTGGGAAAGAAACGACGTCCGACCTCCAGCAGTTCGGCACGATCGAAGTCGTCGGCGATCCACTCCCGCAATTCACTTCGGAAGAGGGCGACACGGCAGTTGGGATGATGGCCCCGGTCGTCAATGGGACCGGATTCTCTGGAAATGCGATCTCCACCTCGCACGGAACACCGATGTTGATCGTGTTCCTCGCCCACTGGTGCCCTCACTGCCAACGCGAAGTTCCGCTCCTCGTCGAGTGGGAGAAGTCGGGCGCAGTTCCAGCCGGAATCGATGTGATTGCGATCGCCACGGGAACCGACCCTGCGAATCCCAACTACCCACCGAGCGATTGGCTCGCGCGTGAGCAGTTCCCCGCGCTGTGGCCAGTGATGACGGACAGCAAGTCGTTCGAAGCCGCCGAGGCATACGGTCTGCAGGGCTACCCGTACTTCGTGCTCGTCGGTGCAGACGGCAAGGTCGCCAAGCGCATGAGTGGCGAGATCCCGATGGACCAACTGACCCAGGAGATCCAAGCCGTCCTCGGCTGATGTCTCAGCGCGGGTGAAAATGAGAATCATTCTCATTTTCATTGGTAAAGTGAACTGGTGAAGCGACTCCTCGTCGTCATTGCCGCAACTCTGCTTGTCGCATCCTGCTCCTCGACGTCGCAGGATTCCTCCGCGACGACCGACCCCCGACCGTCAATCGTCGTCACGTATTCGGTCCTCGGCGCGCTCGTCGACGAACTCGTCGGCGACGCAGCACTCGTCACGGTGGTCATCCCCGACGGCCAGGATCCTCACGATTTCGAACCATCGGCGAAGGACATCGAGGCGATCAACGAAGCCGACCTCGTCGTCTCGAACGGCCTCGGCTTCGAAGAAGGACTGACCAACGCTCTCGAGTCGGCCGCGAAGCGAGGCGTCCCCCACTTCGTCGTCACCGACCACGTGGCGACGCGCACTCACGAAGGATCGACCGCGATCGATCCACACGTGTGGCTCTCCCCATTCACGATGAGCGAGATGATCAACGACTTGGCCACAGTGATCGGTGAAACGCTCGATGTCAATCTTGATGCAGCAGCCGACTCGGTTGTTGAGGAACTCACCGCGCTCGATGAGCGAATCTCCTCGCAATTGGATGAACTTGGCGACTGCACGTTGGTCACCGGTCACGACGAGCTCGGCTACTTCGCAGATCGCTACGGCTGCACGTCGTCGGTGCGGTCATTCCAAGTTTCTCGACCACTGCGGAGGCCAGCGCTGGCGAACTCGCCGACCTCGAGGCGCTCGTCGCAGAACATCACGTCCGGGCGATCTTCACCGGACTCGGCACTTCCGCCGATGTGGTGAACAGACTCTCCGAGGAACTCGGTATCCCTGCAATTGAATTGTCGACACATTTCCTCAACGGGGTGTCCACCTACGATGCGTTCATGATGAGGCTCGTCGACCAAATCGTCGGAGGACTGTCGTGAACTACCTCGTCGAACCGTTCTCCTCGAACGACTTCATGCTGCTCGCCCTCATCGCCGGAAGCCTCGTATCGATCACCTGTGCGATCGCGGGCACGTTCGTCGTCCTTCGCGGGCTGGCCTTCGTCGGCGACGCCCTTGCCCACGGCCTCCTGCCAGGAATTGCGGTCGCACTCCTCCTCGGATTCTCGGGCGTCATCGGTGCAGCGATCGGCGCAGGGGTGATGATGGGTGGCGTCGG
Organism: Actinomycetota bacterium; assembly: GCA_009927375.1. Classification (GTDB taxonomy): domain Bacteria; phylum Actinomycetota; class Acidimicrobiia; order Acidimicrobiales; family Ilumatobacteraceae; genus UBA3006. The sequence continues at coordinate 10,393 of RFNE01000234.1, forward strand.
CCTCGTCCAGCGAAAACTTCGGCTGTCGGGCGACACCGCAGTCGGCTTGCTGTTCGTCGGGATGCTCTCACTCGGCGTGATCATCACTTCTCGCTCCGATGCCTTCGTCGGCGACCTCACACGTATCTTGTTCGGACAGCTCCTCGGCGTCGACACGGTCGACATCGCGTGGCAGATCGTCGCGCTCGTCGTTGCCGCCCTCGCCTATGTGTGCAGGCGGCCGTTCCTCCTCCTCACCATCGACGACGGTCTCGCCCGCACCTCCGGCTTCTCTACACGTCTCTTTCACAACGTGCTCCTCGTGGTGGTTGGCATCACCGTCGTGGCGAGTTTCCAGACCGTCGGCACGCTCCTCGTGCTCGGGATGCTGGTCGCACCCGCGGCAACTGGCGCATTGTTCGCACGACGCATCGAATCGATGATGCTCATTGCAGCAATCATCGGGATTGTGTCGACCTACGTCGGCCTCCTGCTGAGTTATCACTACGACCTCGCCGCCGGCGCGTCGATCGTGCTCGTCGCCGTTGGCATCTTTGCCATCGCGGCGACGTTCCACGAGGTTCGCTCCGCACGACGACGCCACGACGAACTTCCCCACGCACACGGCCACATTCACCTATGAGCACGCCGACGATTTCCGCCGCACACCTCGCCGTCGGCTACGGACACCGAGCGGTCGTCGACCACATCGACGTCACGCTCAATCCCGGCGACCTCCTGGTGTTGATCGGCACCAATGGTTCGGGTAAATCGACGCTGCTCAAGACGCTTGCAGGACTCATCGAACCGCTCGCCGGCGACCTCGTCGTCGGCGGAGGGCGTGCAGGAAGTCAGCCGAGAAACGTCGCGTACCTCCCTCAGCACCCGGTGTCGACCCACACGCTTCCGCTGTGCGTGCACGATGTCGTCGGAATGGGTCGATTCGCCCGACTTGGATTGTTCGGTCGATCGACGGACGAGGATCGCCGCGTGGTCCTCGAGTCGATGCGGCGAACGGGCATCGACTCGCAAGCCGACCTTCCACTTCGCGATCTCTCGGGCGGACAGCAGCAACGTGCGCAACTCGCCCAGGTGCTCGCCCGTCAGGCGAACGTGTTGCTACTCGATGAACCGACGGCCGGACTCGACATCACCGGTCGCCGATTAGTGAGCGACATCATCGAACAGGAACGACGCCGCGGAGTCACCGTGGTGATGGCGACACACGAGTTGAGTGATGCCGAACATGCCACGTCGGTGATGTTGCTGGCCAGCGCGTCGTGGCGTTTGGCCCGCCAGCCGATGCCCTACGCGATGATCACTTGCGCGAGTGTTTCGGATTCACCCAGCCACACTGACGCCCTCGAGGGCGAGCAATCTGCGCTTCATGGAGAGTCCGAGCGAGTAACCCCCGAGCGAGCCGTCGCTTGCGAGCACACGGTGGCATGGAACGATGATCGGAACGGGGTTACGGCCATTGGCCGACCCGACTGCGCGAAACGCCTTCGGCTTACCGATCGCCTTCGCTTGCTCGCCGTAGGAATCGTCGATCCGAAAGGAATTCTGCGCATCGCCTCCCACGCCGTGCGCTGGAATTCGGTTCCGTCGAGATCGAGCTTGACGGTGAACTTCTGCCGGCGACCGGAGAAGTATTCCCGTAACTCCTTTTCCGCCTGACGGACGATCGCCCCTGCGCCGTTCCGCGGCACCGTGGCGTTCGCCACCCGCGATCCCTTGATGACCTCGATGCTTTTCACACCGCGGGCTGACGCAGTCAGGCGAAGCATCCCGACCGGTGAGGACATCACCATTGTGGCAACTTCGTTGCTCTTCGACATGTTCGGGAAACTAGCAGTTCACCTTCGTCTGGCACACTTGGCACATGCCACCACATGTCATGACCACCATCGAATCGCCTGCGATCAAGCGCATCGCTCTCGTCGCGCACGACAACATGAAGGACGAACTGCTCGCCTGGGCCGCCGACCACCGCACCGAACTCGCCCAGCACGTCCTCGTTGGCACGGGAACGACCGGCCGGCTCGTGGCGGAACACACGGGACTCGCCGTCGAGAGATTGCGCAGTGGCCCACTTGGCGGCGACCAACAACTCGGTGGCCGGATCGCCGACGGTCTCGTCGACATCCTCATCTTCTTCTGGGACCCGCTCGAACCACAGCCACATGACCCAGACATCAAGGCGCTCTTGCGCATCGCCGCGGTGTGGAACATCCCCGTCGCGTGCAACCGCGCGAGTGCGGACTTCATCCTGTCGTCACCGCTGATATCTGCGCCGTACCGACGCGACGTTCCGCAGTATTTGTAGTCAGACCCGCGGTGGCGGTGGCGGCCCGAAGCGGTTGAGGCTTGGGTCGCTCTTCTGCAACGAGAACACGAGGTTGACGATCGGAACGATCACCCACCAACCGCGGTGATCGGTGTCGTGCATGCGCCGCACGCCGACCGCTATCGACGGCAGGAACAATGCCGCCGTCACCAATGAGGAGATGGCATCGCCAAAGCCCGACGAAGCCATCGACAGGATGATCGTGAACAGGGTCCACCACCAATACTCACTGCGCGATGCCCGACCGGAGAACGTCGCATAGTTGCGAAATCCCGACTTGATCGAATCGATGAAGCTCATTCCTTACCTCCTTCAGGCTTTGGCTCTTTCGGCAGTCCGAGGACACGTTCGCCAACGATGTTGCGCTGAATTTGGCTCGTGCCACCCCAGATGGTCTCGGAGCGAGAGAAGAAGAATGTCGACATCATCGAACTGCTCGGGTATCCGGGGCGACGCTTGTCGCGCAGTGCTCCAGGCCACGTGCCGTCGGTGGGGCCAGCATCGATGAGCATCGCCTCTGGACCGTAGATGTCGAGTGCCAGCTCCATCGCTCGCTGGTGCATCTCCGACCAGAACATCTTGTTCGTGGCGCCGAGTGCGATGACGCCCATGTCCTTCTTTCCCTCGAGGTTCGCACCGAGCGAGCGCAATCCGTTGTATCGAAGGATCTGGATCTTGGTGTAGTACTGCATCAAACGCTGGCGGATGCCTGGCTCGTCAATCGCGCCGTTCGCCTTGGCCTTCGCCACCATCTGGCGATACTCCTCTTCGAATCGGCGGTATCCGGTGGTCGCACTCATTCCTCGCTCGAAGGCGAGCGTCGAGTTGGCGACCTGCCAACCGTTGTTCACACCACCAACGACGTTGTCTTTCGGACAGCGTGCGTCGGTGAAGAACACTTCGCAGAACTCAGCGGTGCCATCGGGCTGGACGATGCCACGCACCTCGACTCCTGGCTGCTTCATCGGAACGAGGAGATATGAGATTCCCTTGTGCTTCGGTGCGTTCGCATCGGTGCGCGTGAGGAGGAAGCAGTAGTCCGCGTGGTGACCCTGCGTGGTCCACACCTTCTGTCCGTTGATCACCCACTCATCGCCATCGAGCACCGCCTGCGTCTTCAAGCTCGCGAGATCGCTACCGGAGTTCGGCTCGCTGAATCCCTGGCACCAGCGCATCTGTCCACTCAGGATCTTCGGGAGGAATTCCTTCTTCTGCTCCTCGGTTCCCCACTGCAGCAGTGTCGGGCCGACGAGGGTGTCACCGAAGAAGTCTGCGCGCATCGGTGCGCGTGCATTGGCGAACTCTTCGGCGAGGACGACTCCTTCGAGAATGCTCAGCCCCTTGCCGCCGTATTCCTTCGGCCACGTCGCGCAGATCCATCCACCTTCGAAGAGTTTCTGTGGCCACGACTCGTTGAACTTCTTGCGCGCATCGCCAGACAGCTCGAAGCCCTCGTCGAACCATCCCTTGGGGAGATTGTCACGCAACCACGTCTTTACTTCGACGCGGAACTTTTCGGCTTCGGGGGTGTAGGTCAACATGGGGTCAAGTCTGCCCGTTGGCGGCTATCCGCGTCCACGTGAAGCGACACGACATACACACGTCCGACATACTCCCGACACAATTGGCTCCTAACCTGACTCCGTGCTTGCAGTGCTCGCCGCCACAACGGATGGCATCGACCTCGGTCGTCTGCTCCTCGACCTGACCCTGATGCTCGTCATGGCCAAGGTGGCCGCGGAGATCTTCGACCGCCTGCACATTCCCGTCGTCATCGGCGAGATCGGCGTGGGCATCGTGCTCGGTCCATCCGTACTCGGCTGGGTTCGCACCGGCGACATCGTGTTCTTCCTCGCCGAAATCGGCGTGATCGTCCTCCTTGCCCAAGTCGGTATGGAAACCGACATCGACGAGTTGCGCCGAGTTGGTCGGTCGTCGCTCACGGTCGGAGTGATCGGCGTTGCCGCGCCGATGGCAATGGGCTACTTCGCCGCCACGGCGCTCGGCGAATCGACGAATACTGCGCTGTTCGTTGGTGCCGCGCTGACCGCCACGAGCATCGGCATCACCGCTCGCGTCTTCGGCGACTTGCGAGCATTGTCGACCCCAGAGGCGCGGACCGTCCTTGGTGCTGCGGTCGCCGACGACGTGCTCGGACTCATCATCCTCACGGTCGTCACCCGAATCGTCCAGCAAGGCTCAGTCGACATCGCCACGGTCTCCTCGACGATCGGCCTCGCAGTCGGATTCCTCGTCGTCTCGGGATTCATCGGACTCGCCGTCTTCCCCGGCTTCCTCCGTCGCATCGGTTCGGCGTCACGATCGTCGTCCACAATTCCCGTGGTTGCAATCGCACTCGTGTTGGCGTTCGCCGTCCTCGCAGACCTCGCCAACCTCGCGCCGATCATCGGTGCATTCGTCGCTGGTCTCGGTCTGCGCAAGGTCGCCGTGCACGAACGCATCGAGCGCGACCTGTCCTCGCTCGGCCAAATCTTCGTTCCCGTGTTCTTCCTCTACATCGGGATCAGCACCGACGTCTCCTCCATGCTCGACGGTCGGGTACTCCTCGTCGCGTTGCTCCTCTCTGCAATCGCGATCGTGGGCAAACTCCTGTCTGCGTTCGGTGCACTCGGCACTACGAGCGACAAACTCGTCATCGGCTTCGGCATGCTGCCTCGCGGTGAAGTCGGACTGATCTTCGCCACCATCGGTCTCAGCGTTGGCGCGCTGAACGATGAGCTCTACGGGTCGATTCTCGTCGTCGTGTTGCTGACCACGCTCATCGCACCACCGCTTCTTCGCTGGAGGATCGGCGCATCGACGAACGATCAGTCACAGGAGCCGGTCACGCCAGAGCCGCCACAAGGTTGGTTGACCGTCTCCGATGGTCACGTGCAGCTCAATGGTTGGCCGCCGAGCTCTACACTTTCCGCAATCGCGCTCGATGCCGCACTTCTCGTCGTCGATGCGCGTCCATCGAATGGCCTCCTCGATTGGTTCTCGGCCCACCGCAACAGTTCCGTCGCGTGGGATCGAGATGCAACGAATCGTCTCGTATCAGTCCTGAGAGACGGCAGCGCGAGATCGTGGCGATTCCTCGACACGATTGGGTTCATTCAGCGCGCGCTCCCCGAACTCGCCGACGCGATGGCTGCGCGAGCGAGCGATTCCACCGAACTTGACCCCACTCACGCACTGCACTTTCCGACCGTCGAGTCCATTGCGTCATCGACTCACGTCCGCGACTCCGACAGTGACGAGCTCGTCCTTGCGGCGTTCGCCCGCGACGTTGCCGACTCGGGTGCCGACGGTATGGGCGCACTTGGCCGTCTCGACCTCGACTTGACCGAAATGTCCCAGATCACCCGCGTGATCGATGGATCGGCGATGTTGCGCAGCGTCGTCACGACCGAGCCAATGAACGTCGACCAGCGCCTGATCAGTCAGCTCGCCAACCACCTGCACAGCCCGCGGGTCGTGGAGCAATGCCGACACTTGTCCGCCGCCCGTGGCGATTTCAACGATCGCCAGTACGGTGCTCTGATCGAAATCGTCGCCGAGATCCAGGAAGTCCTCTCCCACCCCGACCTCATGCAAAGCGAGACCAACACCGTGCTCGAATCTCGACTCAACTCCGCCAAGGCACTGACGAGCGATACTGCCCTGATCCTGCGCATCAGCAACGCTCCCGCGAGCTACGCCCTGAACCACACACCTGAAGAAATCTTCCGCCACGCTCAACTCGTCGAGCCGTGCCCCCGCGCGGGACAAGTGCGTGTCGCGGTCCACGAGGGACCCGAAGCTGGTTCGTGGATGATCAACGTCGCCACGCGCGACCGCACCGCATTGCTCGCTCGCGTCACCCGCGTGCTCGCCGACTGCAACCTCGAGGTCGTCTCTGCAGACATCGCGACGTGGGAAGACGGCGCGGTTCTCGACGTGTTCACCGTCAAGTCGTCGGAGCGACCGTCCGTCGGTGATCTCACCTCACGCATCGAAGGTGCGCTCGTGTGGCGCTCGGTGAGTCCAAGTGACGTTCCGCTCAACCTGACTGCCACGTGCGACAACGAGGCCCACCCGTGGCACTCCGTGCTTCGGATGACCGGTCCGGACCGCCACGGACTCTTGCGCGACATCACTGCGACGCTGTCGAAGCTCAACGTGTCGATCCACCTCGCGCGCATCTCTACCGATGCGACGACCGTGCGCAACGAGTTCGAGGTCTCCGACCGCCACGGGCGCAAGCTCGCCGACGAGCAGATCGCCGCGGTCGTCAAGGCTCTTCGCTAACTGCCCGCGTGGCGTAGAGTCGGAGACGTGACGACAGTCGAATCTGCTCCAGCGTCGACCGAGCGCTGGACGAACCAGTGGAAAGAGCTCTACGAAGAGGTCATCAACACGGGTCTGTGCACTGGGTGTGCCGGATGCGTCGTGTCCTGTCCGCATGAAGTGATCGGCTACAAGCACGAAGAAGGTCACTACAAGCCGTTCCACCTCGAGACCGAGCTCGGTCACGACAACTGCGTGCACGGCGAGAAGGGTTGCACGAGCTGCACCCGCGCGTGCCCCGTTTCAGGACGTGGGAACAAGATGCCGACATGCATCTCTTCGGCAAGACGCGCGACGACAATGCGATGTACGGCCAGTATCGACAGCTGCTGCTCTGTCGCGCCGCAGACACCGAAACGCACGACAAGGG
>RFNE01000165.1 GCA_009927375.1 Actinomycetota bacterium
GTCCGCACGACATCGACGGTCGATCGCGATGCAATCCGATCAGCGACGCCGTCTCGAGGCGGTGCGGCTTGCATCCGCTCTCGCCAAACGTGGCGTCGACTCGTCAAGCGTCGTGGAGACGACGTGCGCGATCGGTCCAGCCGTCATCGCCGATGGCGCAGGTTGGGTCGTGGCAGTCGAGCACGAGCGTCACGCACTTGCTGTTGCGCATCTGTGGGCTGAGTCGCATGGTGTCGACCATCTCCATCTCGTTACTGACGTCAACGCGGAAGTGATTGCTCGGCGAACGCGGTATTTCACCCGCGCCGCCACCGTCTGGCGATATGCGGACAACGTGCTCGTCGAAGCGCACCGCGCTGAACACGAACCGGATCGCAATGTGCCCGTTTCTCATGAGCACTTCGCGTCGTTGATCGCCGACTGCGGAGTCGATGTCGTGCGTGAGCACGGCGTGCTCTCGGGCGAAGTACTCGGCCTGGAGATTTGTCGGGTGGTGGACGATCCAACGAGCCCCGATGGTGTGCGCCTCGAAATCGGTGTCGGGGTCCACGATCGCGAGACGTTTCGACTCGTCCACGGCGCGGTTGCGACTGGCGAGCAACTGATGGACGTCGCTCGTACGGTCTCCGAGATTCGCAAGGATCCAGCCGCACAGCACCCACTTGCGCGACTCGCACTCGAACGTCGCCTGAGGAGCCGACTACTTGCGTCGCCGAATCTCGTCGGAGCGACTCGACTGTCGGTCGCGGAACCTCCCGTCGTGCGAACAAACGTCAAGGATGCGGTGCCCTGCGTGGCGATGGGAGTGCGGGCCGATGGCTCGAAGGTCGTCGTTGCGTGCACATCGATCGCCGATCTCGATGTCGTCTCGTTCGGCGCGGATGCGCGCGATCGACTTGCAGGTGATGCTGAGCTCGTCGTCGTGAGTTTGCCGGGAAACGTGACGCCGAGCATTCGTCGTTTGGGTGAGATGTTGCAGCGACCGGCGACATTTTGCGAACTGGAAGCCCACGGCGACTAGTCGTGGCGTAGCCTGAAGCCCGTGCTGGAACGACTCAAGGCCATCGAAGCCGACTATGCGGCGCTCGAAGCGAGCCTCGCGAGTCCCGAAGTTCTCGGCGACCAGCGCAAGCTGAAGGAAGCCTCCAGGCGATACAAGCAGCAGACCCCGCTCGTCGAATGCATTCGTCGGTATCGCGACGCGCTCGACACCGTCGAGGCGGCCAAGGAGCTGCTCCAGGACGCGCAAGGAGCCGAGCGGGAACAGCTTCAGCAAGAGCTCGATTCCGCGACGGAGTCGATCGGCTCGCTCGAAGAGGAATTGAAGGTCCTCCTCCTGCCGCCCGATCCGAACGACGGAAAGAACATCATCGTGGAGATTCGCGGCGCAGAAGGCGGGGAAGAGGCGAACCTCTTCGCACGCGACTTGTTCGACATGTACAACGCATACGCCGTGCGTAACGGCTGGAGCGTCGAGGTGCTGTCACTGGACACGTCTCCGATGGGTGGAATCAATCAGGCGACGATGGTGATGAAGGGCGATTCGGTGTGGACGAAGTTGCGCTTCGAAGGTGGACCGCACCGCGTGCAGCGAGTCCCGGTCACGGAGAGTCAAGGTCGCATTCACACGTCGTCGGCGACCGTCCTCGTGTTGCCCGAAGCCGAAGAAGTCGACGTGCAGATCGATGAAAAGGATCTTCAGATCGATGTGTATCGCGCGAGCGGCCCAGGCGGTCAGGGAGTGAACACGACTGACTCGGCCGTGCGCATCACTCACAAGCCAACGGGGCTCGTCGTGGCGATGCAGGACGAACGAAGTCAGTTGCAGAACAGGTTGCGCGCAATGACCGTGCTCCGCGCGCGACTCCTCAAGCTGCGTGAGGACGAGCAGGCAGAAAAGATGTCGGCGGAGCGACGTGCGCAGGTCGGTAAGGGTGGGCGTGGCGAGAAGATTCGCACCTACAACTTCAAGGAGAATCGGATCACCGACCACCGCATCGGCTTCACGCTGTATCAATTGCAGAACGTGCTCGCCGGTGATCTCGACCCCGTGATCGACGCCTTGACGGCGCAATATCAAATCGAGCAGTTGGCACACGCCAGTTCGGTGTGATGTCCGAGCACATCACGTGGCGCGACGTCCTTGCGGACGCCGCGGTTCGCCTTTCCAATCCGAACGAGGCGAGATGGTTGTGCGAGCACGCAAGCGGTCTTGATGGCGCGGAATTCACCGCGGCGTTCGACGAAGTACCAACGACAGCGATGATGGCCTCGCTCGATGCGATGCTCGTGCGTCGGCTCGCGGGCGAACCATTGCAGTACGTCATGTCGCGATGGGCATTTCGGCATCTCGACCTGTTCGTCGACAAGCGAGTCCTCATCCCACGACCAGAGACTGAATTGGCAGTTGAACACGCGCTTTCCTTGCTTGCGAGAACCGATGGTCCTGCGCGAGTTGTCGACCTGGGAACGGGGAGCGGTGCCATCGGACTCGCGATCGCATCGGAGAGTTATCCCGCGACGTCGAGGTGTGGCTGACGGATGTGTCATCCGATGCGCTTGATGTGGCGCGGGCGAATGTTGCGACGCTCGGTCGGCTGGGTTCGCGTGTGAAGATCGCGCAGGGTTCTTGGTGGTCTGCGTTACCTGCAGATCTCGCAGGAACTCTCGACGTCGCGGTGTGCAACCCGCCGTACATCGCAGTCGGTGATCCAGAGGTGGCGGCTGACGTGCTCGAGTGGGAACCACATTCGGCTCTGTTCGCTGACGACGATGGTTTTGCTGATCTGCAACTCGTCATCGCAGGTGCACTGAATGGTTGCGCGAAGGCGGTGCGCTGGTCCTCGAGATTGGGCACCGTCAGGCTGATCGGGTGATGAACTCGATGAGGGAAGCGGGTTTCGGTGATGTCGTCACGCATCGAGACCTTGCGGGCCGCGACCGTTTCGTCGTCGGCCGTCTCAGCGCACGCTGAGGTTCAGCGCGCGGCGCAAGAAATCAACTTGGTGAAGGAGAAGGTTCTCGGCGACGACTTCCTGCGGGGTCATGTGCGACACACCGCTGAGGAGGAGTGTCTCGTGCGCCTTGCCGTTGGCAAGCAGCGCCGATGACAACTGCAACGTGTGTGCGGCGAGCACGTTGTCGTCGGCGAGTCCGTGAATCAGGAGGAGCGGCCGTTCGAGCTTGCTCGCGTCGGCGATCAGACTCGTCGCATCGTATGGTGCGGCATTGACGGACGGATCACCGAGATATCGCTCGGTGTAGTGCGTGTCGTAGAGGCGCCAGTCGGTTACCGGTGCACCGGCGATCGCGGCATGGAATCGATTCGGGGCTCGGAGGACCGCAAGCGCAGCAAGGTAACCACCGAAGCTCCATCCGCGGATCGCAACTTTCGACAGGTCGGCATCCGGAAGAAGCGTTGCGAGTTCGTCGAGGACCGAGATCTGGTCGTCAAGGACCGGGGCTGCAAGGTCTCCGGCAACTTTTCGTTCCCATGCGCTCCCGAGCCCTGGTGTTCCTGCGCCATCGGCGATCACGACGATGAATCCCTGGTCGGCGAACCATTGTGAGGCGCAATATGCGGTCGACGATGACACGACTCGTTGCGCATGTGGACCGCCGTAGGGGTCAAAGAGCACGGGAAGTCGTCGGCCATCGTGATTGCTGGGCACGACGATTGCAGTAGGGATTCCGCGCGCGCCGAGTCGATGCAGCGTCACATTCGGTGTGACGAGTGGGGATTC
>RFNE01000115.1 GCA_009927375.1 Actinomycetota bacterium
TCCATATATGGGTGAGTCGAACAACGCCCTTGCCGTGCTGATCCACGCCTTCGGGGGCCAGAAGTGCTTCGGGCACGTCACCCTGGCGGCCTGTGAGCGCAGCGAAGTGGCCAGCCTGGCCGCCGAACTGCTCTAACCCAAGCCGGGCTTGGGAATCTGGGACGAACGTCACTTGACATTCCCTGGGTTCCCATTTAGTGTTAAATACACCCCAACCAAGGAGACCACCCCATATGTCTCTCATCGAACAGCCACTCGCAGACCTCGACAACGAGATCCGCGGCCCCATCGGCGACATCGACTGGACGCAGTTCGCCAACTGCAAGGGCAAGACGAAGTTGTTCTTCGCCCCCAAGGCGGAGCGCCCGCAGGCTCGCGAACGTCGCGAGGCCAAGGCTCGCTCGTTGTGCAACGCATGCGTCGTGAAGGACACGTGTCGCGAGTTCGCGCGCAACAACCATGAATATGGTCTGTGGGGCGGCGAGAACGAAGAAGAGCGTCACCTCGCCGGATTCACGATCGCTGCACCGATCGGTGTGCGCTCACGATTGGCCAAGTCCGCCTAAGCGCACCTGCCAAACTGGAGTCGTGCCCGCCACGCAGACTTCCACCATCACCGACCCGGGTGAATTCGTCACGCGGTTCATCGAAAACATCGAGCAGTTCCACTTCTCCGATGCCATGGCGATGGTCGCCGACGACTGCGAATACGACAACGTGCCCATCACCAAGGTGTTCGGGCGCGAGGCGATGACCCAGATCCTCTCCGACTTCATCGCCGCCGCCACCAAGGTCGAATGGCTCGTGCACCACCAAGTTGCCAGTGGCGACATGAACCACGGCGTGGTGATGAACGAACGTACCGACCGCTTCGAGATCGACGGTCGCTGGATCGAAATCGACATCGCGGGGCTGTTCGTCGTGAGCGACGGCAAGATCGCCCTGTGGCGCGACTACTTCGACCGCGAGTCGTTCACCAAGGCACTCGCCAACAAGTAAGTCTTTCCCGCACGGTGTCTGGCCGTGTGTGTACCGGTCGTAGTGTTGAATCCATGAACATCGTCATCTCCGGGGCAAGCGGTCTCATCGGCACGGCACTCGTCGAGCGTCTGCGCGCAAGCGGACATTCCGTCACCCGCCTCGTGCGCCGCGAGGCCCGCCAGGGCGAACTCTTCTGGGATCCTGCGCGGGGCCTGCTCGATGCGAGTGCTCTCGAGGGCACCGATGCCGTCATTCATCTCTCTGGTGCGGGCATCGGCGACAAGCGCTGGACCCCCTCCTACAAGCGCGAGATCCTCGAGAGCCGCACCGCGACGACCGCGCTGCTCGCCCGCACGATCGCCTCGCTGTCGCGCAAGCCGTCGGTGTTCCTCTCGGGTTCCGCGATCGGCATCTACGGTCCGCGCGCGGACGAACAACTGGACGAGAACTCGAGTCACGGCAGCGGATTCCTCGTGGACGTCTGCCAGCAGTGGGAAGCGGCGGCAAAGCCCGCGATCGATGCCGGCATCCGCACCGTGTTCCTGCGCACCGGCATCGTGCTCACGCCACGCGGTGGCGCGCTGAAGAAGTTGCTGCTCGCCTTCCGCATCGGTGCAGGTGGTCGCTTCGGCAACGGCAAGCAGTGGCAGAGCTGGATCACCCTCGATGATGAGATCGGCGCGATCGAGCACCTGCTCACCGCGAACGTGTCGGGTCCCGTCAACCTCACCGCCCCGTCGCCCGTGACGAACTCGGAGTTCACGACCGTGCTCGCCAAGGTGTTGCGACGACCGGCGATCCTGCCGATCCCTTCGTTCGGTCCAAAGATCCTGCTCGGTGCAGAGCTCGCCGACGCCTTGTTGTTCACCGGCCAGCGCGTGATGCCCAAGGCCTTGCTCGCAAGTGGTTATGAGTTCGCCCATCCGACGCTCGACATCGGATTGCGCGCACTGCTGAACAAATGACGACTCCCGGCTCGACCGTCGACGTCGTCATCGTCGGCGCGGGTCTCGCAGGTCTCACCGCCGCGCGCACGATCCAACGCGCAGGGCATTCCGTCGTCGTGCTCGAGGCACAAGATGCGGTTGGCGGTCGCGTGCGCACCGACGAGGTCGACGGCTTCCTCCTCGATCGCGGGTTCCAGGTGATGTTGACTGCATATCCCGAGCTGCGTCGCCAGGTGAATCTCGACGAACTCGACCTGCGCGCATTCGACCCCGGTGCACTCGTGTGGCGCAACGGCAAGGGCCACGTCGTGAGCGATCCGTTCCGTGCGCCGGCGACGGTAGTCGCGAGTGCGCTCGCACCCATCGGCACCCTCGGCGACAAGGTGCGCGTCGCTGCACTGAGATTGCGCGCGCGCAGGATTCGTCACGACGAATTGCTGCGCGGCAACGACATCTCCACGATCGTTGCACTGCGCGGATTCGGGTTCTCCTCCAAGATCATCGAGCGGTTCTTCCGTCCGCTCTTCGGTGGCATCCAACTCGACCCGAGCCTGGCAACGTCTCGCCGCATGTTCGACATCATCTTCCGCTCGCTCTCCGACGGCGACAGTGTCGTGCCCGCGCGCGGCATGCAGCGCCTGCCCGAACATCTCGCCGCCACGCTCAAGCCCGACACCGTGCGGCTCAACACGCGAGTCGCCTCCATCGACGGCACGTCGGTCGTGACCTCGAGCGGCGAACGCATCACGGCACGCGCCGTCGTCGTGGCGACCGAGTCACCGGCGGCAAGTGACCTGCTCGGTCTT
>RFNE01000126.1 GCA_009927375.1 Actinomycetota bacterium
ACGACCTCGCGCGCATTGGCCATGCCGATCTCACCGGTGGCGACGTTGGCGTTCTTCGAGATGACGACGACGCCGCGTGCACGACCACTTCTCAGGTGTTCGCGCGAGACCACGACGCTCGGTCCGGCGAAGCGACTCTGGGTGAACACGCCGGCTGCACTGCACGTGGAGTCGCCGCGACGAGGGTGAAGTCGTCGGATGAGTCCTTGATGCCGATGTTGGTGACGTGCGCGGTGAACCCCCGCGGGAGCTCGATGCTCATGAAGCGGGAGAGAAGTGACGCTCGATGTTGGCGAGCGTGATGTCCATCCAACGCTCGTTGTTCTCGATCGCGTTCATCAACTTGAGGAACAGCCGCGACCTGTTCTTGGCGTAGTCGAACTGCTCGGTGACGAGCGTGCCGCCCTCGACCGGAGTGAGGATGTAGCGCCAGATGTGGCCACCGAAGTGGCGCCAAGCGATGCGGCGGTTCTCCTCGAACTCGACCACGGTGTTCGTGATGCGATACGGGAGGAAGACGCGCATGTTCATCGCAAACGTGGCGCCGAGTGAGAGTCGCTTTGGTGCAGAGATCCGCGCTTCTTTCACACTTCCCGAACCGTCGAAGACGTGGTGCTGACGTGGGTCGGCGAGCAGTTCGAAGATCAGTCCCGGTGCGGCAGGAATGACGCGCTCGACGGAGACAATTTCCTTGACGGGATCGTGGGCCATGGATGTCAGGCTAGGCGAGCGATGCGATGACGGCTTCGCCACATCGACGACCCGAGTACAACGCTCCCTGGATGGAGCCGGTGTCGCGGTGGTCGCCACACACGAACCGCCAGCCTCCGAGGTCGACGGGTTGCTTGGGTGAAAACGGCGGTTCCTGAACGACGCCTCCATGGGTGATCGCATACGTGCGCAAGTGTCGCCACGAGTCCACTTGTGGTCCCCACCACTCGCGAAGCTGCGTGCGCGCAATCGATTCGAGGTCTCCCGCGACGACACCGGGGAGCGCGACGGAAATCAGGTGCTTGCCCCGTGGCGCGTAGTGCTCAGAGATGTTGCTCATCACCGCGACGTTCAGCACCGGACCCTTGCCCGTGCCGTCCAAGATCACGAGCTTTTCCTTCGTCGGGGCGACGTC
>RFNE01000098.1 GCA_009927375.1 Actinomycetota bacterium
TCCATTGTCGTGGACGCTCGACTCGCGCTCGACGTGGACGAACCCGCCGATCTCGACTTCCTTCAGGAGTCGTAGACGTTTCGGGACATAAAAAAACTGGGGGGCTTTCGCCCCCCAGTCACAGTTCTCCGAACCGATTTTTTGGTTTTTAAGCCTGGAAGAAGAACTACTTCTTCTTCGCTGCCTTCTTACGGCGCTTTGCTGGCTTCTTTGCAGCCTTCTTTGCGGCCTTGCGCTTTGCTGGGGCCTTCTTTGCTGCCTTCTTGCGCTTCTTTGCTGCCATTGTTTTCTCCTTAGTTAGGTATTGCTTTACTTACGGTTTGGATTGAGTTCGGCCTTCAGCGTGGAGCTGGAGGTGAACTTCATTGCGACAGAAGCCGGGACCTGAACTGGTGCACCCGTTTGTGGGTTGCGGCCAGTGCGTGCCTTGCGCTTCGAGGTGCTGAACGAACCGAAGCCCGGCCATGCAACCTTGTCGCCCTTCTTTGCGGAAGCTACGACCAGTTCAAAGAATGCGCCAACAGTGCGTTCGGCATCAGCCTTCGACACTCCGGCCTTCTGAGCAACTGCATCAATGAGCTCTGCTTTTGTCATTTCTTTACCTTGCTTTCTCGGAATCGGAGTTCCGTTGTCAACCATCTGAATAGGTCTGAGCGACAAATGCAAGCATTTCCGCGTTTCGGAGCGCGATCGAGTCGCCTTCGACGCCGCTCGACGACGTCGCTCGACCACCTCATCCGACGTCGTCGACGACGGACGTCGACGACGCGAAGTGCACGCAAAGACCGGCTCCAAATGGACAAAAACGGCGAAGGCGCGACGCATTGGGCGTGGCTGTGGAAAACCCGCAAACCGTTACTGGTATTGGGTTTCCCGAGGTCTGCGCGGGAGCTGCGTTGCTCTTCGCACGGAGTTGACGACTGCCGCACGAGCGTCGCGTTTCAGCGAGCGATCGGTCACGAAATGCGTCCGCGCAGCGCGTGGCGCGCGACACACTCGGCACGTTTCGACGACCCCCAAAAAAATTCTGAAAAAAATCCAAAAAAATTCCCGAAAATCGCCCCGAACGATCGAATTTTCGAAAAAAGTTGCCAACTCGGCACTGGCTTGGGATCGTGGGTTTGGGTATCCACCACTGACCTTTTCGCACCGACCACACTGATCCTCGTTGCGTACTGACGACACTCACGTCGAGCCTCGCGATGCGAGCGCGATCGATCATCTCGTCGACGACTCCGCACTTCCCACCGACGTCGCCACCCGCATCGTGCTCGACACTTCGGTGCTTGTCGCCGATCCAGCCTGCATCCATAGCTTCCCCGGTTGCGACGTCGTCATTCCGCTCACGGTGATCGAAGAACTCGACTCGTTGAAGACACGAATGGATGATGTCGGTCGCTCCGCACGCACCGCGTTGCGCACGATCGAGGACCTGCGCCGTAAAGCGGGTGGGTCACTCGCCACCCCGGCCCCCGTGAACGACGATCCCAACGGGGGCACTCTGCAGATCGAGATCAATGGCATCCAGCGCCACCTGCTTGTCGAACACGGCCTCGATCCCGAGGTTCCCGACAACCGCATCATCGGTGCCGCCCTCGGCCAGGCCCGCACCTCACCGACCCGCATGATTTCGAACGACGCCGCGCTGCGCATCAAGGCCGCCCACATGGGTCTCACGGCCGACGAGCACCAGCCGGTCGGCACCTCGATGACCACCCGCCCGATGGGCTGGACGACGATCGACACCGCCGTCGAACACATCGACGCGCTGTATGCGAGTGGTGGTATCGACACCACCCAGGTGAATGGCACATCATCGCTCGTGGAGAACAACTTCGCCGTCCTGCGCTGCGGATCACAGTCCGCACTCACCCGCTGCGTCGGATCGGAACTCACCCTGCTCGCCCACAATGCGCCAGAGGCCTGGGGCCTGCGCGCCCGCAGCAAGGAACAGCGCTTTGCCCTCGAGCTGCTGCTCGATCCGGAGATCACCGTGATCGCCCTCGATGGTCGCGCGGGAACCGGCAAGACGGTGATGGCGATCGCCGCCGGACTCGAGCAAGTCGTCGAACAGCGCCGCTACGAGCGACTCGCCGTCTATCGCCCGCTCGTTCCCGTCGGTCGCGCAGACGTCGGCTTCTTGCCAGGCGACCTGGACGAAAAACTCGACCCGTGGATGTCGGCGATCCACGACGCGATCGTCGCGCTCACCGACCAGCGCTCGAGCAACGATGCGCGCAGCCTGATCGACGACCTGACCGCCCGTGGTCAGCTCAC
>RFNE01000336.1 GCA_009927375.1 Actinomycetota bacterium
GTCTTGCAGGGAATCATCGTCGAGCGTGAGCGTCCGGCTGGGTACTCGCGGTCGGCATTCGAACATTGGCGAGACATCGATGGTGACGGCTGCGACTCGCGCGACCAGGTGCTCAAGCGCGACAGCATCACGCTCCCGCAGGTCGACCCGATCGATTGCAACGTGATTGCAGGGGACTGGATTTCGCCCTACGACGGTGCGCGTTGGTCGGATCCGTCGCGCATCGACATCGATCACGTCGTTGCGCTCAAAGAGGCG
The DNA here is from genome assembly GCA_009927375.1 of Actinomycetota bacterium. GTDB lineage: Bacteria > Actinomycetota > Acidimicrobiia > Acidimicrobiales > Ilumatobacteraceae > UBA3006. The sequence goes on from RFNE01000336.1 coordinate 259, forward strand.
TGGGATTCGGGTGCATGGGCGTGGTCGCCAAGCATGCGACGCGCGTACGCCAACGACACGTCGGATTCGCGAACGCTCCTTGCCGTGACCGACCGCGTCAACCAGTCGAAGAGCGACAAGGACCCAAGCAATTGGTTGCCACCGTCGAAGTCCTACCTCTGCACCTATCTGGGCAACTGGATTGCCGTGAAGGCGCGCTGGGGTCTGTCGATGGACCAAAGTGAGTGGGGCAGGGTGAAGAACTTGCTCACGTCGTCGTGCGCAAGCTTGACGATCGCCCCGTGGCCGGACGTTCCATCAGGTGCGGGATTCGCGGCTCCAACCACCAGTACATCGACCACGAGCCCGTCGCCATCTACGACCCGCGCCGGACAGCCATCGGTCTCGTCGACGTCGACAACGACTCCCGTTGCGGGAACCCCTGCACCTGCGTCAACGTCAACGTCGACGACCACGACGACCGGCTCATCAACAGGTGCTTCACGGGTGTATCCAGGGGCGTGGTGTTCACCAGAGGGGGCGACGGGCACGTACACCAACGGCAAGACCTACGTCTGCTCGAAGACCAGTCAGAGCGGCACGCCATATTCAGATGGTCGTGCCAGGTGGCGACAGGTCTAGGGCGTAATCGTCGATTTCCGGCGTTAGCCTTGCGACCCTATGTCGAAGAAGACCAAGAAGCGCAAGGCGCGCCTGCGCCGCTCGAAGGCGAACCACGGCAAGCGCCCGAACATGGGGCGCGGCTAGTCACGCCGAGTAGCCCTCGTCAATGACGATGGCGCGCATCACACAACTCGTTGTCGGCGGTCAGCCCGCCGCATGGTCCTCGATCGGTCTCACCTTTCGTGATGGTGTGTGTTCGCTCGGCGACGTCCAACTTCGGCTCGATCAGACACTTCCCCCAGGACTGCATTCGTGGGTGATCAGTGAGTGCGTCGGCACGGGTGACATCGACGGGATTCCGACGACATGTGATGGTGTTTCGCAGCTCAGGCGTTTGCGCCCGACTCTTCGATCATCGATGTCGTGGGTGTGGATCACGTAGTGGTGTTCACGAACGACCTCGAGCGCACGTCACGAAGTAGCTCGAGTGACCGGCGAACCGTTGAAGCGAGTCCGTGATGCGGGCAACGGGGTGCGCCAGGGATTTCATCGTCTGGGTTCGGTGATCGTCGAGATCGTCGAGCAACAACGCGTGGAACGTTCGTCGCTGTGGGGATTCGTGCTGACCGTGAACAATCTCGACGACGTCGCAGCACACATGGGCCCCGATGTCCTGAGCCCACCGAAGGATGCAGTGCAACCCGGCCGCCGAATCGCGGCGTTTCGCAGCGGTGTCGGACTTGGAACCGCGGTTGCGCTGATTACCCCGAACCACCTCGTCAGTAGTCGTCGGCGTCTGGGTCGCTTCGTCGGGCGATGAAGGCAATTCCTTCTTCGCAGGTTTCGGCGAGTGGACACCAATAACACGCCGTGCAGGGACGCAGGTTCGGCTCACGCAATTTGAGTTGCACTTCGGCCATTTGACGGATGCCGTCGACAGTCTTGCGCGCCGCTGCCTGCAGCACACCCTCGGTCACCGGCTCCACGTCGGCGCGCGCGGTCTCGAGCGAATACGTCGCAAGCATGCGCGGGGCGACGCCCGCACGGAGCGACTCGACGAGCGCGTAGAAGCGAAGCTCTTCTCGGTGATTCGGATAGACGCGTCCTGACTTCATGTCGACGATCACCTTGGCTCCGACTGCGCCGAGAGTCAGGTCTGCGCGGGTCGAAAGATTGATCCGACCTCCGAACAACTCGACACGTGCCGAACTTTCGAGGACGGGTCTCCATGAATTCTTGAGAGGTGGAAAGCACTCGTCGAACTTGGAATACGCATCGATTGCCATGCTGCGCAGTTGTGCTCGATCTGCGGGCGAGAGCTGTTCGATGAACTCCCCGGCACTCCGTTCGTCGTCGGCGAGTTGGGCGAGCGCCTCGTCGACCACGTCACCTGGGGTCGGCTCACCCCGCCAGTTGATGCCGAGTTCGATCGACTTGTGCAGGACCGTGCCCTTCACGTTGCGCAACGTCCATTCGAAGTTGTCGAGTGAGGCGACGAAGTTGGTTTCGCAACCGTGGATCGCCGTGAGTTTGCCCTTGCTGACCCACAGTGGCTTCTCGACGCTGAAGTGCTCGGCGACGTCCGCGAGTGAATCGGTGAGTTGGTCGGCAATGCCGACGACGATCTCGTTCGGCAACGGCTCCCAGCCCTGCGGCTTGCCGAGGGCATCTACGACGGCTTGTTGCATGGGATTGAGGGCGCCAAGTGCGCCTGCTTCCGTGCTCGACATCTCACCTCACTCTGTCACACGGGTGTGCGATGCTGTCGCCATGACGGGCGGAACGACCATGATGTTTGCGGCAGCCGCTCGGTTCCTCGCCAACGAGGCCCAGCGTTTCGGTCTCGAAGCGCCCGGGTTTCGAAGCCCACCTCGAACGCTCGGCGTCCAGCGCACGTTGCGGCGCACCGAACACGGTGGAGTCGTGGCAGTCCTCGTTCGCGAGCGTCCTTTCGTCGCAGTGCTCGCCGACATGATCGAGGGCGTGATCGTCGTCAATCGACTGTCGCCACCGGATGCCGACACCGTCCGCACTGCGCTCTGGGAGTCACTCGTCGATGCGGGGTTCGTTGGAGACGACCTCGACGTGACCGCCACCGATACCCGCGTAGCCTGAAGTCGGC
>RFNE01000244.1 GCA_009927375.1 Actinomycetota bacterium
CTTGTACGTGCTGCCATCGCCCCAGATGTCGACGCCGTCTTCCTTCATCGCTCGCACGAGGAGTGTGCCGGTGACGGCGCGACCGAGTGGGGTGGTGTTGAAATACGTCTTGCCCGCGGTCGTGATGTGGAACGCGCCGCACTGCAACGCGACGAGTCCTTCATGGACGAGTTCGGTGCTGCAGTCGACGAGTCGAGCGCTTTCCGCGCCGTACTCGAGTGCGCGTGACGGAACGCCCGACAGGTCTGGTTCATCGGGCTGACCGAGATCTGCGGTGTACGCGTAGGGCTTGGCACCCTTCTCGCGCATCCATGCGACGGCCGCGGACGTGTCGAGGCCACCCGAGAAGGCGATACCCACGCGCTCGCCAACCGGCAAGGCAGTGAGTACTTTGGCGTTCGAAGCAGCGCTATCGGGCATGCTTCAACGGTACAGACCGCGCCGAGCCAAACACGACCGCTTTAGCGTCGCTCAAGACCCGCGAAGGTTGCGAGTGCAATGCACAGCCCGCTCAGTGCGATGACTCCTTCGAGCAGTGCGACGCCGGGGGAGCCGGCGATGTCAGCAGCTGCGATACCCGCCACGGCGACGGATGCGACGACTCCCACGATGGGGACGAATCGACTGGCACGAAACGCGAGAACGATGACGGCGAACGGAAGGACGAACGGCAGAAACCACAACATGAAGAATTTCGGGTTCGACTCCGGTCCGATCCACCACGCTGGCTTGCCCACGTTGCGTCCGGTGACGGCGACGGCGATGAGTGCGGCCATCACGATGATCCAGGCGACGACGGTGACCTTCGCCCATGCCGCGACAAGGCGCACGCGAGGGAGGTCGGGTGGCGCAGCATCCATGGCTCGTCAGGGTACATCGGGAAGGTCGGCAGTTAGCCTGAATCGCGATGTCGACGCCACGCTTCGGCCGTTTCTCCGTGTTCTTCCCGATGTGGAATGAAGAGGAATATCTCCAGCGAGCCCTCAATGCGGCCACCGAGCTGGGTGAAGAATTACTCGCCGCCGGCACGGTTGGCGATTACGAGATGATCATTGTCAATGACGCGTCCACCGACGCGACGCCGCGGCTGGCCGATGAGGCAGCGCGACTGAATCCTCGCGTGAAGGTCGTGCATCACCCGACGAATCGCAAGTTGGGTGGATCGATCAAGTCAGGCTTTGCCGCCGCAACCGGCGACGTCGTGTTGTACACGGACGCCGACCTGCCCTTCGACATGCGTGAGGTGCACAAGGCGTTGCGACTGATGGGACAGTACGAGGCCGACCTCGTCGCTGCGTATCGATTCGATCGCACCGGCGAGGGCTACGTCCGAGTGATCTATTCCTTCTTCTACAACTTGCTCGTACGCGTGTTGTTCGGTTGTCGCTTCCGTGACGTCAACTTTGCGTTCAAGCTCGTCCGCCGAACGGTGCTCGACCGCGTCGAACTGCACAGCGAGGGCTCGTTCATCGACGCCGAGCTGATGGTCAGTGCACGCAAGATGGGAATGAACGTCGTCCAATTCGGTGTCGACTACTTCCCGCGTACGCGCGGAGTGTCGACCTTGAGTTCGCCGTCGGTCATCGTCAAGATCTTGCGTGAGGCGTTCGCACTGCGTAGTTCGCTGAACGCTCTCGAATCCACGTCATGAACGACGACTTCTTCGACGTCGACGAGTCGTATGAGCCAGGGCTCTACGACCGCTGGCGCCCCGCGTTGTTTGCATTCGCTGTGTTGTTGACGGTCGTTGCGATCGCGGTCATGCGGAACTCGTCATCGAACGAGTCGACGAATGGATCCAATCCTGACGTCGTCGTCGACTCCTCGGGAGTCCCGCGCGAAACCGTGCCGCTGACGAGAACCCTGCGCGACGGGATGAAGGGCGACGACGTCTTGCGTTTGCAGGAACGGCTCGCCGAGTTGAAGTTCGATCCGGGCCCGCGCGACGGAGTGTTCGGTCAGAACACGTTGCAGGCAGTGTGGGCATTCGAGAAGTTGGTGTTGGACACGCCGCGCGCCGATGCGAAGGGCGAGGTGACGCCCTCGATCTGGTCGATCATGGAATCCGATCTGAAGATCCAGCCGCGACGCGTCGCCGACAGCCCGCGGCACGTCGAAATCGATCTCGTGAAGCAGGTGATGATCGTGTTCCAGGGTGGGACACCGACCTTGATCACGCACATTTCGACTGGCGCCAACGAGAAGTGGTGCGAAGAAGTCACGATCGACCCGGGTGAGGATGGCAACAACACTCGCGAACAGATCAAGAAGGGCATCTGTGGAGACGCGATCACGCCACCCGGAATCTTCTACTTCTACAACCGCAAGCAGGGAATGAGGGAGTCGAAGCTCGGGTCGATGTACAACCCGGTGTACTTCAATTACGGCATCGCCGTGCACGGAGCGATTCTCGTTCCGCTCGAACCGGCCTCGCATGGTTGCGTACGCATCCCGATGTCGGTCGCCCGGTACTTCCCGGCGCTCGTCGAGTACGGGGACCGCGTATACGTCTTCGATGGAGTGAAGGAACCTGAAGAGTACGGCTCGCCACCGCCACCGTGGGACAAGCCGGATCCGAACTACACGACCACGACATCGATCGCGCCGACGACGACGCTCAAGGGTGCCCCGACGACGACCGTCGTACCGACGACGCTCCCGTAGTAGACAGAGGGTCATGGGTCGCATCGCCTACGACGAGTTCTCGATGTTCGCTGAGAACATCGCCGAGTATTCATTGACCGCGTCTGCGCAGCCGGTCGTCTCGCGCGTGACGACCGTGTTGGCCGACGGTCGAAAAGTCTCTGCATTGAAGTGGGGGCTCGAGTCGCCTCGACTCGTCCTCGTGCACGGCACTGCGCAGAACGCGCACACCTGGGACACCGTCGCGCTTGCGCTCGGCATTCCATTGCTCGCGATCGATCTGCCGGGACACGGCCACTCCGATTGGCGCCCCGACACGGCATATACGCCACAGACACTCGCCAGCGACATCGCGCCTGTCATTGCCGAACACGCGCCTGATGCGATCGCCATCGTCGGGATGTCCCTTGGAGGACTGACGTGCCTCGCACTCGCGCACGGCAATCCGTCGCTCGTGCGAAATCTCGTCATGGTCGACATCACGCCCGGAGTCACGTCGAAGAAGGCCAAGGCCGTCCTCGACTTCATCAACGGACCGCAGAGCTTTGCGAGTTTCGAAGACCTCCTCGCGCGCACGAAGGAACACAACCCGACGCGCAGTGAATCGAGCCTGCGACGAGGCATCCTGCACAACGCTCGCCAACTCGACGACGGTTCGTGGGAGTGGCGTTATGACCGTCGGGGACGATCAAACAATGAAAACGCTCCCCGCGAGGGAGAAGACGAGAACGCCTCGCCTCGACCCGATTCGCTCGCACTGTGGGAGGCGATTTCCTCGCTGCATTGTGATCTGCTCCTCGTTCGCGGTGGTATATCTCCGGTGGTCGACGACGACGACGTCGCAGAACTCAAGCGCCGCAAGCCAAATGCGGTGGTCGAAGTCGTTGACGGTGCGGGTCACAGTGTGCAAGGGGATCGACCAGTCGAACTTGCAAAGATTCTCGCTCGCTTCGGCTGAAGCAGATTCACACCGTTAGGGTTTCATCCATGAACCCCCTCGCAGTGCGCAAGAAACTCGGTCGACCGTGCTCGGTCGACCCGGGTGAGACTCGCAAGCGATTGATTCTCGAGGCGCGACGACTGTTCGCCGAGATCGGATACGACGCAACGACGAACCGCCTCGTTGCGGATGCCGTCGGGATCACCACGGGTGCGATCTACCACTACTTTCCATCGAAGAAGGATTTGTACATCGCTGCGTTTGCCGAGGTCCAGGACATGGTCTACGGAGCACTCGAGGCAGCGGTCGTCAACCACGACACGTTCTCCGGGAAGTTCTCCTCGATCCTCGATGAGCTGGCCAACATCTCGACGTCGGAGCCCTCGTTCATCGGCTTCGTCGTCGGTGTCGCCGCCGAGAGCCAGCGCCATCCAGAGCTCGCCCAGGATCTGAAGTCCCTGCGGATGCGAACCGTGATGTTCCTCCACGAGATCTGCGAGGAAGCGGTGAGCAAGGGCGAGGTCAACGAGGGGATCACGGGTCAGGTGCTCCACGACATGATCGACGTCGTCATCTCTGGTCTTTCGCGATTCAGCCACGTCGTCAACGATGCGCAGCGTCGACGAGACGTCGTCGAGGGTCTCAAGTACTTGATGGCTGGCTCGGTGTTGAGCGCGCCGGCCGTTCGCTAGAGCGCTTCGACCCGATTTGCCCGCTGGTTGCTCAGCACGTCTGCGACGACGAATCCGAGGCAGACCCAGATCAGCGCGAAACCAGCAAACCGTGTCGCACTGACCACTTCGTCGAAGATCGCCCAGCCGATGATGAAGTTGATCGTTGGGACGAGGTACTGCATTGGGCCAAGAATCGTGAGCGGTGTGCGCTGCGACGCACCCGCAAAGAGCAGGAGCGGCACCGCGGTGATCACGCCGGTGAGGAGTGCAAACACCAACTGGATCGCATTCGCGTTGTTCGGAATGCTGTCGAGTCGATTCCACGTCGCGATCACGTAGGCGAGCGCGGGGATCGCCAGGATGACGACCTCTGCGGTCAGACTCTCGAGCGGCTTGAGCGGAACCTGCTTCTTCAAGTAGCCGTAGATCGACCAGCTTCCGGCAATCGAAATTGCCACCCACGGGACGCGCCCGTAGGACACCGTCAGCACGGACAGACCTGCGACCGCGAACGCGACGGCAACCTTCAACTTCAATCGCAACTTCTCCCGCAAGACGACGACGCCGATCACGATCGTGAAGAGCGGCGCAATGAAATAGCCGAGCGCAGTCTCGATGACGTGTTCGTTGACGACCGCCCATACGTACAGCGTCCAGTTGGCCGTGAGGAGCGCGCTGGCGATTGCAATGCGCGACATCACCTTCGGATTACGCAACGCATCAAGTAGCCCACGCGTGCGGCCGGCCGCGACGACGACGGCGACCAGAACGACGACGCTCGAGGCGATTCGCCAACCGATCAACTCGAACGGGTCGAATTCTTTCAGCACCTTCCAATAGAGGGTGAGGAGTCCCCAGAGTCCATATGCGGAGAAACCGAGCGCGATGCCAAGTGAACGAGATTGTGCTTCCGACCGAGTGTCATCGTCGTTCGTCATGGCTCAGTCACGCTACAACACGCCAGTAGCCTTAGCTTCGTGGATGTCACCACTTGCGAGCAGTGGCTGTCGCTCAAATCTCGAGCAACGCGAGGCGCTGTGGCTCCTCTCGCCGAGTTGTTCGCCAGCGAGCCGTCGCGCACGCAAGCGATGAGCATCGAACTGAACGTCGATGGTCAGTCGATCCTCATCGACGCTTCGAAGCAGAACGTCGACAAAGAGGTGTTCTGCGAGCTCGCTGGGCTGGCGATGCGCGCAGCAGTCGCCAATGCGCGGGATGCGATGCTGTCGGGCGCGGTCGTCAACACATCCGAAGTGCAGCCCGCGCTCCACACCGCTTTGCGCGCGCCGCGGGGTTCACGAGTCGACGTCAATGGGGTGAACGTCGTCGACGAAGTGTGGTCCGTTCGTGACAAGGTTTCGGCTCTTGCCCACGACGTGCGCGAAGGCCGACGTGTTGGCGCGACGGGGAAGCGAATCACCGACGTCGTCAACATCGGTATTGGTGGGAGCGATCTTGGGCCGGCGCTCGTCTATTCCGCGTTGTCCACGACGCGAGACCCCCAAGTGCGCGTGTCGTTCGTGTCGAACGTCGACCCAACGAACGTGACGCACGTGCTGGCCGCGCTCGATCCGGCATCGACGTTGGTGGTTGTGTGTTCGAAGTCGTTCTCGACTGCGGAGACCCTTGCGAACGCCCGCATCGCACAGCAGTGGTTGGCGGACGCTCTCGGCAGAGAGGCCGTCGCGCACCACACCATTGCGTCACGGTGGATGCATCCAAGGTTGCTGCGTCGGGGATCGCGGCATCGACGGTGTTGTCGATGTGGTCTTGGGTCGGCGGTCGTTACTCGGTGTCGTCGGCGGTCAACGTCTGCAATGCGATCGCGTTCGGCGCGGATGCAATCGACCAATTCCTCGGCGGGATGCGAGCGATGGACGAGCACTTTGCAACAGAGCCGTTCGAGCGCAATGCGCCGATGGTGCTCGGGTTGATCGGCGTGTGGAACCGCAGCTTCCTCGGTCGTGGCTCGCATGCGATGGTTCCGTACTCCGACGCTCTCAGCCTGTTTCCTGCGTACCTCCAACAGCTGGAGATGGAGAGCAACGGCAAGTCGGTGTCGGCGATGGCGAAGTGATCGACCGAGACCGCGCCAGTGATCTGGGGAGGGTCGGCACGAATGCCCAACACGCGTTCATGCAACTGATCCACCAGGGAACGTCGACCGTGCCCGTCACGTTCATCGGCGTTGCACGACCGACCACTGCACATCACGAAGAACACACCGCGCTCGTTGCCAACATGATCGCCCAGTCGGCGGCGCTCGCATTTGGTCGGTCGCACGAGGATCCCGCACGGGCAATGGCGGGGAACCGACCAAGCACGACCATCCTGTTGAGTGCACTCACCCCGACCACCCTCGGAGCGCTGATTGCGCTCTTCGAACACGTGGTGTTCGTCCAGGGGTGCGTGTGGGGCATCAACTCCTTCGACCAATGGGGTGTCGAATTGGGCAAGAAATTGGCACACGAAGTAGCTGCCGAACTCGCCTCGGGTTCGCCCGGCGCTTCTCGCGACGCTTCGAGTATCCAGTTGCAGAAGTGGTATTTGCAGCACACTTCGCGCGCCTAGTCTGTCGGGCGTGACCTCGAAGGTTTCCCAAGCAGAGCGGATGATCAACCTGCTCGCGCTCCTCGTGGAGCGCTCGCGTCCGCTCACCTTGAAGCAGATTCGTCGCGAGCTGGGTAACCAATATTCCGATCAGGACGAGGCTGCTCGCGCGGCATTCGAGCGCGACAAGAGCGAGTTGCGCAAGATGGGGATTCCGATCGAGATGGTCACGCTCGGCGGAGACCAGGCGGGTGAGGGCGGTTACACCGTCGATCGACGAAGCTTCCTCCTCGCAGACCTCAAGCTCACCGAAGAGGAGCGCAGTGCGCTCGAGCTCGCGATCGCCACCGTGCGCATGGGTGCACTCGTCGGCGAGGGAGCGCTGTGGAAGTTGGGCGGCGAACGTGTGGCGAGGACGCCGACGACCTCGGTCAACATCCAGATGACCGATGACGTGCTCGTCGCACTCGCGTCCGGAGTCGTCGAGCGCAAGACGCTCACGTTCACCTACAAGACCGAGCAGCGCAAGGTCGATCCGTACGGCCTGCTCGCCCGCGGTGGGTTCTGGTATCTCGTCGGCCACGATCACCTGCGCGGCGCCCAGCGCGTGTTTCGAGTCGATCGCATCGAATCCTCGATCGGGGTCGGGGCGAAAGGTTCGTTCGACCGGCCAGTCGGGTTCGATCTCACGCGAGCCGTGCCGACCGAACGCGACATGCTCGCCGATGGTGAGGCCGAAGCGACCACGCCGTCGTGCGGGTGGACGCAGTGCTTGCTTCGCGCGTGCGTGAAGAATTCGGGGAACAGTCAGTGGTCGCGACGAATGCCGACGGTTCGATGAACTTTTCGATCCCGTGCGCGAACCTCGCCGCATTCCGATCCTGGCTGTTCGCGATGGTGGACCGTGCCGAGGTTCTCTCTCCACCGTTCGTTCGCGATCACGTCATCGCTGCGCTCCGTGAGATGGTCGAGGCGAAGTCATGAAGATTCGCCGTCAGCGTCGCGGCCCGCGCAGTGCGGGTGAGCGAGTCGAGCGCTTGCTCGTCATGTTGCCGTGGATTCTCGAGCGTCGGCAGGTTCGGCTCGCCGACATGGCCAAGCAGTTCCGCCTGAGCGAGAAGGAGTTGATGGACGACCTGATGATGGTCTCCATGTGTGGCGTTCCGCCGTATACGCCCGACGCGCTCATCGACGTGCGGGTGGACGAGGAGTGGGTCGTCGCCGAGGTGCCGCACATGTTCAGGCGTCCACTGCAGCTCACGTCGGCCGAGGTGTTCGTGTTGAGTGCAATGCGCGACGCGGCGATGAGAATCCCCGGAGCCGACCGCAACGGACCGCTGGCGAGTGCGCTGAACAAATTGAAGGCGCTCCTCCCGAAGGAAGAAGCAGGAGTTGCCGTCGACTTGCGCGCCGTGCGCTTCCTCGAGGAACTGCGCGACGCCCTCGACCGCGGCGCAGAGGTGAAGATCACCTATTTCACGCCGTCGACCGCGACGCGCTCCGAGCGCAATGTGGTTCCGCGTCGGATCTTGGAGTCCTTCGGCAACTGGTACGTCCAGGGCGACGACTCCGCGTCGGGGGAGATGCGCACGTTCCGCATCGATCGCATCGACGCACTGTCGTTCACCGGCCGCACCGTGCCCGTGGTCGAGATGAACGACGACGAGGAGACGTGGTTCGCCGATGCGAGTGAATTCGTCACACTTTCGGTGTCACCGAAGGCGCGCTGGATCGTCGAGCAGTATCCCTATGTGTCGCGCACGGAGTCCTCGGACGGCCGCATTGTCGTGACCATGGCGGTGACGAGTGAACACTGGCTCGGCCGCTTGCTGCTGCGCGCGGGGACCGATGCACACGTGGTCGAGCCGGCCAAATGGACGGATCTCGCCGCGCGGACCGCACGAAGTGTGCTCGCCCGTTACGGCAGCTGAGATCTACGGAGCGAAGCGGTCGAGCTGGTCAGATCGTTCAATTCCTGCCGCGCCGAAAAGGTGAGGGAGGAGTCGTGCGACGACGCGTGAGTCGTCGAGGGCGTCGTGGTTCGCCTGCTCGGTCACCCCGTAGCGCTCGGCGATCGCGCGCAAGGTGTTCGACTGCTTGCGGCCGTCTTCGAGTGAGCGCGCGAGCCTGAGGGTGCAGATGGGTCTGTCGAGATGCACCGCACGCTTGGCGCGGTCGGCTTCTGCCGTGAGGAACCCGATGTCGAACTTGGCGTTGTGGGCGATGAATCGAGCGTCGCGAAGCGCCCAGTTGAGGTGATCGATGGCGACGCCAACGGGCAATCCGTCTCGAAGATCGCGTCGGGTTATCCCGTGTATCTCGTATGCGCCGAGCTTGCCGAAACCGGGAATGTCTTGTCGTACGTAGGTGGCAAACTCGGATTCGATCGTGCCGTCGCCACGTGCGATCACGATTCCGAGTTGCAACATTCGACAGGTCTGAGGATCGAGACCCGTCGTTTCGGTGTCGACCACCGCAAAGCGCTGGGAGTGCACCGACGAATCCATGTCGCCACCGTATTGCGTGGGTGTGTCGGAGGAAAAGTCGCGGTTACGGAATGACGATCGGGACCGAAGTCACGACCGTGTTCGGTCGGAACAACAACTTCGCCTTGATGGCGAGTGCCGACTGGTTGTGCAGCCATTGCGACTTGATGCTGGTGACGAACTCGGGGATGATCACGGTGATCAGGTCGTCGCGATTCTCCGAGTCGAGTTCATTGATCCGATTGAGGATCGGCTCGGTGAGGTCACGGAACTCCGAGATGATCGTGTCGAGTTCGACGTTGATGTCGTACTTCGCCCACTCGCTGTTCAGACGCTCACGGTCTTCAGGTGTCTGGATGACCGAAGTGCGATGAGGCGGTCGGGTCGCAGGCTTTCGGCGTAGCGCAGGGCACGCAGCACGCCCTGGTTGACCGACCCGACGAGGACGATGACGAAGTGCGTGTGGTACGGCGCGCGGTATCCCTCGACTGGGAGCAAATACTTGCGGACACGCACGTAGTGACGACTCACTGCCTTGAAGGCGATCATCATCGTCGGGATCAAGACCGCGGGGATCCACGCTCCGTCGGTGAACTTCACGGTCACGACCGTTCCGGCAACGAAGAGTGTGGTCAGCGCGCCGACGCCGTTGATCCCGATGTGCAACTTCCAACGGGCCTCGCGATGCCGATAGTGGTGCACGCACATTCCGGTCTGGCTGAGGGTGAAGCCTGTGAAGACGCCAACCGCGTAGAGCGGGATGAGTGCGTTGATGAGTCCACCGAATGCAACGAGGAGACCGATCGAAGCGAGGCTGAGGAAGATCACTCCGTTGGAGAACACGAGCCGGTCGCCGCGGTTCATGAACTGGCGCGGGAGGTAATTGTCCTTGGCGATGATCGACGTCAGTCGGGGGAAGTCGGCGTATGCGGTGTTGGCCGCCAAGATCAGGATCGCGAACGTGGAGAACTGGGTAATGAAGAAGAAGATGTTTCGTCCGCCGTAGACCTGCTCGGCGAGCTGCGCGAGCACCGTGTTCGGGATGATCCCTTCGTGGTCCTTCACCGGTTCGAGGTGCTGGGCGAGCAAACTCAAACCGAAGAAGCACCCACCGAGGATCGTCGCCATCATGATGAGCGTCGTGCTCGCATTCTTCGATTCGGGCTTCTTGAACGCGGGAACACCGTTCGACACCGCCTCGACACCGGTGAGCGCGACCGCGCCGGAGGCGAATGCTTTCAGGAAGTAGAACATCGTGACCGATGACTGCATCTCGAGGAGATGTGCGGCCTCGCCGGTGTGTTCGATCGGCGGGAGATCTTGGACGAAGACGCGGAAGAGACCGACGACGATGAGGGTGATGAGTGAGGCGACGTAGAGATAGGTGGGTGGAGCGAAGAGTGCGCCTGACTCCTTCAGTCCGCGAAGGTTGGCGAGCATCATCAACAACACGAAGCCAATGCACAACTGCACGCGATACGGAGCGAGACCATTGAAGGCGGAGATGATCGCTGCCACGCCACCGGCGACGGACACACAGACGGTCAGGACGTAGTCGATGAGGAGCGACGCGCCGGCAATGAGGCCCGGGTACTCGCCCAGGTTCTCCTTCGACACGACGTAGGAACCGCCACCGCTCGGATAGGCGAAGATGGTTTGGCGATAGCTCGTGGCCACAATCGCGAGCAGGACGATGACCATGATCGAGATGGGGACGAGCTTCGTGTAGGCGGCCATTCCGACGCCGGCAAGCGAGAGGAAGACGATGAGGATTTCTTCCGTCGCATATGCGGTCGAAGAAATAGCGTCACTCGCGAAGACCGGCAGCGCGACCTTCTTGGAGAGACGCTGGTGTTGGTCTTCCGATGTGGCGATGGGATTGCCGATGACGAATCGCTTGAACGCCCCAGATCGTGCCACCCGTGCCATATGCGACATAGAGACTGCCACAGATTTACGGGTGTTGGCGGGTCTGTCGCCTACGCTGAAATCTGCAAGAGAGGGAGCAAGCGGTGCACGTTGTCATAGTCGGGTGCGGACGAGTGGGTTCCACCCTCGGGCGAGAGTTGACCAAAGCTGGCCACACCGTTGCCGTCATCGACCGTAAGCCCGAGGCATTCAGTCGCCTCGGGGAGGGTTTCACCGGGCAGACCGTCGTCGGCATCGGTTTCGATCGCGACGTCTTGGTCGAAGCGGGTATCGAGCGCGCGGGTGCGCTCGCATCCGTGACGAACGGTGACAACTCGAACATCTTGATCGCACGGGTTGCCCGCGAAGAGTTCGGTCTCGAGCGGGTGGTGGCGCGGATCTACGACCCGAAGCGAGCGAGATCTACGAACGTCTCGGTATCGCCACCGTGGCGACCGTGAAGTGGACCTCCGAGCGAATCATGCGTCGCATCCTGCCGGATCTTCCCGCGGTCGAGTGGACCGACCCGAGCGCAAAGGTCGTGCTCGTCGAACGAGAGATGCCCAAGTCGCTCGTCGGCACCCGAGTGACCGCACTCGACAGCGCTGACGCACGAGTCTCGGCGATCCGCCGACTCGGTGCTGCCGTGATCATCGACGAGGACACGGTCGTGCAGGAAGGTGACGTCGTCTACGTGATGGCCAACATCGCGGGGCTCGAGGCGTTCGACGCATCACTTGCGAATTCGAACGGGAAGGGTCACTGACCATGAAGGTCGTCATCGCAGGTGGTGGAAGCGTCGGTCGCTTCACGGCTGAACAACTCGTCGCGGCCGGGCACGAAGTGACGATCATTGAAAACGATCGCTCGGTCGTGCGGGAGTATGCCGACGACGAGGCTGCAACTGGAGTCAAGTGGCACCAGGGAGACGCGTGTGACGTTGCGGTGCTCGCAGCTGCGGGCGTCACGATGGCCGACGTCGTTGCCTCGGTCACCGGTGACGACGAAGACAACCTCGTCGTCTCGTTGCTGTCGAAACAGGAATTCGGCGTTCCGCGCGTCGTTGCGCGCGTGAACAATCCGAACAACTACTGGATGTTCAACGACATGTGGGGTGTCGACGTCTCGGTGTCGACTCCGCATCTGATCACGAGCCTCGTGCAGGAAGCGGTCACCGTTGGATCCTTCGTTCGACTGATGCAGTTGAAGGGTGGCAAGGCGGAACTGATCGAGGTGACGCTCGCAGAGACGTCACCGGCGTGTGACAAGGCACTCAAGGAACTGCAGTTCCCACGAAGCGCGACGGTCGTTGCGATCGTGCGTGACAGCCGCGTGCTCGTCCCGGACAAAGAGACGGTGTTGCGTGTCGGCGACGAAGTGATGGCGCTCATCACCGAGGACGCCGAGGCTGCGGTCGAAAAGATTCTCGTCGGCTGACGAGTCAGTTGTCGCTCTGCGGCAGCAGGGTGTATGCGGGATTGAGGAACACGAGTCGATTGCGGTCGAGATGTGGCACTCCGTCGACGACGATGCAGTGACCGTGCTCGATGCCGGCGACGTGGCGTCGTCCGCTGAAGATCACGGTTGCCTCGCCGGTGCCGTCGTTGATCACGATCTCCGTCGACGGGATTCCTGAGCGCGGCTTGATCGTCATGCGCTTGACCTCACCGCAGGCCTTCGTGCGAAATCGCGGCTCGAGTTCGCTCAACGGTGCGAGACGAAGCTTCTCGAATCGGTCGATGAGGCGCTCCGCGTCAATCTCGCGGATTGACTTGTTCGCCGACTTGAGTTTGTTTCGGAGTCCCATGGCTTTCGATCAACAACGCTAATCCACCTCGGCGACCGGAGTTGTGACGAAAGGTACCGATGGTGGGCGTCAGGTGCGCACCTAGGCTGAAAGCGATGAGTACGCGCAAGTTGATTCTCTGGTCGCTCGTGTGCGGTGTACTGATCCTCGTCGCTGGAAGCATCAAGTTGCGCCAGTCGGTCGATTCAACGAGCATCGATGACAAGGTTCTTGCCGTCGGTCAGTCCACGACGGTCGGTGGCATGAGCGTTGCAGTCGAGTCGCTCATGGTGACGAACGACAACACGTTGGTCACGGTCACGATCGGCGGCCTCGAGGGCGAGTCGGCGACCGCAGGGTGGAAGATGCTCGCTGGTGGCGAGGCGAGCGAGCCCGTGGCAGGCACAGGAGATCAGCCGTGGTGCACGACGACGACGGTGGAGCCGGTGAGTTGCGTGGTTGCGTTTCCGGTCTCGAGTGGGACACCTGCGGTCTTCTACTACCGCGACGGTGACAACGGTCAATGGGCGATCGAGGAATAACCACCGTGGGAGTACCGTTGAAACCCTTGGACAAAGGAGTCGTGTACGGCTGAGCAATTCGATCTCGTAGTCATCGGCGGAGGACCCGGCGGTTACGCCGCGGCCTTCTATGGCGCATCCGCTGGGCTCAACGTCGCCCTCGTCGAGAAGGACACGATCGGTGGCACCTGCCTGAATCGCGGTTGCATTCCCGCAAAGGCATTCCTCGAGACTGCCGCGGTCAATCGACACGTCACGCACGCCGCAGACTTCGGTATCTCGACGACGACGTCGCGGATCGACTTCGCCGTTGCCCAGACGCGCAAGCAGGGCATCGTCCAAGGGCTCGTCAAGGGACTCACCGGTCTGACCAAGTCGAAGAAGGTGACCTACTTGCTCGGCACCGGAACGATGCGATCGGCAAAGGTCGTGGACGTTTCCCTCGCGGATGGCACCTCGCGCACGCTCGAGGGTCGCTTCGTGATCATCGCCACCGGATCGACGCCGCGCACGATCCCAGGATTCACTCCTGGTGGTCCGATCATGACGTCGGACGAAGTCCTCATGTTGTCCTCCATTCCCGCGCGCATCGCCGTCATCGGCGGTGGAGCAATCGGATGTGAGTTCGCGTCAACCTTTGCCGACCTTGGTGCGCGAGTCACGATCCTCGAAGGGCTGCCAAAGATTTTGCCTGGACTGGACGTCGACCTCGCCAACGTGGTCGTCAAGAGTTTCAAGAAGAAGAACATCGACATCCGCACCGGTGTGAGCGTGACCGGTCATACTCCGAACGCGAGTGGTGGCACGACGGTCAGCTTCGGTGATGGCGAGTCGATCGAGGTCGATGCAGTTGTCGTCTCGGTTGGTCGCAAGCCCTACAGCGAGGGTCTCGGTCTCGAGCACACCGCAGTATCGGTGAGTGAGAGGGGATTCATCGACGTCGACGGCTACTGCCAGACCGGCGAACCGGGTGTGTATGCAGTTGGCGACATCATCAATACTCCACAGCTCGCGCACGTTGCCTACGCCGAAGCGATCGTTGCGGTGAAGCATCTGCTTGGAGAGACGGTCTATCCGGTGATGTACGACCGCGTTCCGTGGGCGATCTACTGCCATCCAGAAGTGGCGTGGGCCGGACCTTCCGAAGAAGAGGCGCGTGCCAAGGGTTTCGACGTTGTCGTCGCCAAGCATCAATTCCGAGCGAACTCCCGCGCGATGATTCTCGGTGAGACGGACGGTCTCGTGAAGGTGATCGCCAAGAAGAACGCCGACGGTTCCGCGGGCCAGGTGCTCGGTGTGCACATGGTCGGACCATGGGTTACTGAACAGTTGTCCGGCGGTTACCTCGCCGTGAACTGGGAGGCGACGGTGGAAGAAATCGCCGAATTCCTCCAGCCGCACCCGTCGCTCAGCGAATTGTTCGGCGAGACCGTGATGTCCCTGACGGGTCGCAGCATCAATGCCTAGCCCGTCGCGACCCACGACAGTCGATTTCGTAGAATTGGTCGTACCCCGACAGGAGCACCATGGCTGACATCACTCTTCCTCAACTCGGCGAGACGGTCACCGAGGGAACGATCACACGGTGGTTCAAGAAGGTCGGTGACACGGTCTCGGCAGACGAGCCACTGTTCGAAGTCTCCACCGACAAAGTCGACACAGAAGTTCCGTCGCCGGTTGCGGGAACGCTGACCGAAATCCGCGCGAACGAGGGAGACACCGTTCCTGTCGGCACCGTCATTGCGGTCGTCGGCGCGTCTGGCGCCGCACCCGCACCCGCTCCTGCTCCTGCTCCTGCTCCAGCCCCTGTTGCGGCACCTGCTCCCGCTCCCGCACCGCCAGCACCTGTTGCAGCACCCACTCCTGCACCAGCACCAGCTCCAGTTGTTGCGCCGACGCCTGCACCATCGCGCCCAGCCGCTACGACCAACAAGTTGTTGTCTCCAGTCGTTCGTCGTCTTGTCAACGACCACGGCATCGACGTCGATTCACTCGTCGGGACCGGTCCTGGCGGACGCATCACCCGCGAAGACGTCCTCGACCACATTGACCGCAACAAGCTCGTCGCTTCGCCAGCCGCGGCACCTGCTCCTGTAGTCGCACCTGCTCCGGCACCAGCGCCTGTTGTTGCGCCGACGCCTGCACCTGCGCCAGCTCCAACATCTGCACCCGCGCCTGCTGCGGCTCCTCGTCCGACGGTCGTGTCTGGCGAGCGCGACACCGTGATCGCGTTGTCAAAGATCCGTCGCCTGACTGGCGCGCACATGGTGATGTCCAAGAGCGTCAGCCCACACTCGTTCACCGTTGTCGAAGTCGACTACAACAATGTCGATCGCACGAGACTCGCGGTGAAGGAACAGTGGAAGGCCACGGAAGGTTTCAGCCTGACGTACCTGCCGTTCATCTCGCGGGCCGTCGTCGATGCACTCGTCGAGTTCCCGCACTTGAACGCGTCGATCGACGGCGACAACCTCGTCGTTCATGGATACGTCGATCTCGGCATCGCCGTCGACCTCGACTACCAGGGACTTCTGGTTCCGGTGGTGCGAAGCGCGGATGCCAAGCGTCTGCGAGCGATTGCGCGCGAGATCAACGATCTTGCGACGCGTGCTCGTGGTCGTAAGTTGTCACCCGACGAAATCCAGGGCGGCACGTTCACGCTGTCGAACAACGGTTCTGCTGGCGCGCTCATCACGATGCCGATCATCAATCAGCCGCAGGTGGCGATCCTGTCGACCGACATCATCGTGCGCAAGCCCGTGGTGGTGACGGCAGCTGACGGCAGTGAGTCGATTGCGATCCACCCGATGGGGCATCTGTCGATGAGTTGGGATCACCGTGCATTCGACGGTGCGTACGCTGGTCGCTTCCTCGCTCGGGTGAAGCAGATCCTCGAAACTCAGGACTGGTCGGCGGAGCTCTAGGGCCTCGTCGCACCGGCTGTCATGACGACTCTGCGCCGTCCACTCCATGTGCGGTGGCTCGGTCGCGTCGCCTATCGCGAGGCGCTCGCGCTGCAGGAAGGAATCTTCGCCCACGGCGTCGACCAACACCTGTTGCTGTGTGAACACCCACACGTCTTCACTCACGGACCTGGTGCGGATCT
>RFNE01000270.1 GCA_009927375.1 Actinomycetota bacterium
ACCTCGATCGCATCGTTCAAGCTGCGTGAGAACCAGGCCATCGGTGCCAAGGTGACGCTGCGTGGCGATCGCATGTGGGAGTTCTTCGACCGACTGATCTCGGTCGCCATTCCCCGCATCCGTGACTTCCGTGGTCTCCCCGGCAAGTCGTGGGACGGCAACGGCAACTACACCTTCGGTCTGACCGAGCAGCTCGTGTTCCTCGAGGTCAGCTACGAGAAGGTCGACACCACCCGCGGCATGGACATCACCATCGTGACGTCGGCGAAGACCGACCTCGAAGGCAAGGCCTTGCTCGACGCGTTCGGGTTCCCGTTCCGCAAGGGCGAAATGCCAGCATCCACCAAGAAGTCGCGCGGCGCAACCAAGCGCTCGCTGAAGAAGTAGCAGGAAGATAGAGGGATCAACCACACATGGCTAAGAAATCACTCGTCAACAAAGCAGCGGCAACACCGAAGTTCAAGGTTCGCGCCTACACGCGATGCCAGAAGTGCGGCCGAGCACGTGCGGTGTACCGCAAGTTCGGTCTGTGCCGCCTGTGCCTGCGCAAGCTCGCCCACGCCGGAGAAATCCCCGGCCTGACCAAGGCAAGTTGGTGATCGCGTCATGATGACTGACCCAATCGCCGACATGCTCACCCGCATTCGCAACGCGAATGCCTCGATGAAGGACGAAGTCGTGATGCCCGCCTCCAAGCAGAAGGTGGCACTCGCCGACATCCTGAAGCGAGAGGGCTACATCTCCGACTACTCGACCATCGACAATCCGAACGGTCCGGGCAAGTCGCTCAAGATCGGTCTCAAGTACTCCGATGACCGCAAGCGCACGATCTCCGGGATCAAGCGCGTGTCGACCCCGGGCCTGCGCGTCTATCGCGCAGCGACCGAGGTGCCACGCGTCCTCGGCGGACTCGGCGTCGCAGTTCTGTCCACCAGCCACGGGCTCATGACCGACCGCGAGGCGCGCCAGCGCAACGTCGGTGGCGAAGTCATGTGTTTCGTCTGGTAATCGGGAAGACAACGGGAAAGAAGCAGCACCATGTCACGTATCGGTAAAGCAGCAGTGGTCGTGCCTTCGGGCGTCGACGTCAACATTGCGGGATCATCGCTCACGGTGAAGGGCCCCAAGGGCACCTTGACCCGCGAGTTCCCCGCAGGTGTGTCGATCGCACGCGAAGAGAACACGGTCGTCGTGAGCCGCGACAACGACGAGCGCGATGCCCGCGCACGTCACGGTCTCGTGCGCACGTTGGTCAACAACATGATGATCGGCGTCACCGAGGGTTACACCAAGGAACTCGACATCATCGGCGTCGGTTTCCGTGCCGAGGCGCAGGGCCCGAGCAAGCTGAAGCTCGCGCTCGGTTTCTCGCACCCCGTCGTCATCGATGCGCCTGCCGGCATCACCTTCGAAGTTCCTGCCCAGACGAAGATCATCGTCAAGGGTGCGGACAAGGAAGTGGTCGGCCAGGTCGCCGCGAACATCCGTGAGATCCGCAAGCCTGAGCCATACAAGGGCAAGGGTGTGCGCTACGTCAACGAACGAGTCCTGCGTAAAGCAGGCAAGACCGGCAAGAAGTAATCGGGAGACTGTGAAGTTATGACTGCAGCATCAAGCCAACGCCACGCGGGTCGCCTTCGCCGGCACCGTCGCGTCCGCAAGAAGATCACGGGAACCGCAGAGCGTCCACGCTTGGCGGTGTACCGCAGCAACAAGCACATCACGGTGCAGGTGATCAACGACCTCGACGGTCGCACGATCGCCTCTGCCTCGACGGTCGAGGCCGAGCAGCGCAAGCAGGGCTCGGGCTCCACGGTCGATGCCGCCAAGCGCATCGGAGCCCTCGTGGCCCAGCGCGCCAAGGCTGCAGGTGTGTCCAAGGTCGTTTATGACCGCGGTGGATTCATCTACCACGGTCGTGTCGCAGCGGCAGCAGACGCTGCCCGAGAAGCAGGGTTGGAGTTCTAATGACTGACATTTCACAAGCCAAGAACGACGTTCGCACGACCGAGCCAGGTCAGCTGCGTGAGTCGCGCGTGGTGCACATCAACCGCGTCGCCAAGGTCGTCAAGGGTGGACGTCGATTCTCGTTCACCGCACTCGTCGTGGTCGGCGACGGCGCAGGTCGCGTCGGTCTCGGCTACGGCAAGGCCAAGGAAGTGCCCCTCGCCATCCAGAAGGGCACCGAAGAGGCCAAGCGCAACTTGTTCAACGTGGCACTCGCCGGTTCCACCATCACGCACCAGATCCTGGGCGTGAACGGTGCGGGTCGCGTGCTGTTGAAGCCTGCAGCCCCCGGTACCGGAGTCATCGCTGGTGGTGCAGCTCGCATCATCCTTGAAGAGGCCGGTGTGCAT
>RFNE01000268.1 GCA_009927375.1 Actinomycetota bacterium
CATCAGGAAGAAGAGCGAGATGTACATCAGGTTCTGGCTGTTGACCATGTAGTCGTTCACGAAGCGGGCGATCGATCCGCGCCAGCCCTCGGCGCTTCCGAGCATGTTGGAGAGCAACACCGGGAGGAGCAACACCGAGCTCGCGAAGATGATCGGCACGACGCCCGCCTGGTTGACCTTGAGCGGAATGTAGGTGCTGTTGCCGCCGAACATCTTGCGACCGACGACTCGTTTGGCAAACTGCACGGGAATCCTGCGTTGACCGAGCTCGACGCGCACGACGGCGAACAGAATCGCGATCGAACCGCCACCAGGATCACGAACACGATGACCTTCTTGCTCTGCAAGAGCGAGTAGTAGCTGTACGGCAGACCGCTCACGACCGAGGAGAAGATCAACATTGACATGCCGTTGCCGATTCCGCGCTGGCTGATCAACTCACCGATCCACATCAACAGCGCCGTGCCGGCGACGAGGGATGGAATCACGATGAGTGCGCGCGGCATGAACGGATTGAGGAGGACGACGTCCGGGGCTCGGTTCGCCGCACCGAAGAACGCCGACCCGCGACCCTGACCGAAGATGAACGTGAGACCGGCACCCTGCAACAGCGCGATGGCGATCGCGACGTAGCGAGTCCACTGGGTGATCTTGCGCTGGCCGACCGCGCCCTCCTGCTGCCACTGCTCCAGCTTCGGAATGACGACGCCGAGCACCTGCATGATGATGCTCGAGGTGATGTAGGGCATGATGCCGAGGGCGAAGATCGAGAAGCTGCCGAAGGCGCCACCCGAGAACAAGTTCAGAAATCCGAGCGCACCTTGGGAGTTCGAGGCCTCACGCAGCTGCTTGATCGCCTGGCCGTCCACGCCCGGAACGCGAATCGACGACCCGAAGCGATAGACGGCGACCATGCACAGGGTGAAGAGGATCTTGTTGCGCAGGTCCTCCACCTTGAACATGTTCTTCACATTGCTGAGCATTGTGTGTTCTCCCGAGTGTTGCAGTCACCCTCGTGGCACGAACGGTGCCGCGAGGATCGACAGTACTAGCGGTTGGTGAACTGGCTGCCCTTGGCCGCTGGGCGAACGCCCTTGTGCGGCAAGGCGAGGATGGTGACTTGACCGCCGGCCTTGGTGATCGCCTCTTGTGCGGTCTTGGACACGGCGTGCGCCGAGACCTTGACTGCCGAGTTGATCTTGCCGCGACCGAGCACCTTGATGAGGGTGCCCTTGTGGGCGATACCCTTCTTCACGAGGACCTCCGGCGTCACTTCCGACAGACCGAGCGAGTCGATCGAGTCGAGGTTGACGGCGTAGTACTCGACGCGGAACGGGTTGTTGAATCCCTTCAACTTCGGCACGCGCTGCTTGAGTGGCATCTGACCACCTTCGAAGCCTCGTGCGACC
>RFNE01000174.1 GCA_009927375.1 Actinomycetota bacterium
ATCATCGCGTTCGCGTACTTCTACAACTCGATCGCCTTCGACCCGATTCGTCAGGCCGACCAGTTGCGCAAGCAGGGCGGCTTCGTGCCCGGCATTCGACCGGGACCACAGACCGAGTCGTTCCTCGCCAAGGCCGTGAACCGCATCACGCTTCCGGGTGCGCTGTTCGTCGCCTTCATCGCCATCTTGCCGTACATCATCCTGTGGATGGGCGACGTGCAGTCGTTCCCGTTCGCCGGAACCACCGTGTTGATCGCGGTCGGCGTCGCATTGGAACTCATGCGCCAGATCGACAGCCAGTTGATGCAGCGCAACTACGAGGGCTTCTTGAAGTGATCCCTTCCTGAGCGAAGGAATCACCGAGAACCACCACCCAGGACGAACCAGCCATGCCGCAGGGAATTCGTGTCATCATGCTCGGGCGTCAAGGCGCCGGCAAGGGGACGCAGTGCAAGCGACTCGCTGCACACTTCGGCATCCCGCACATCTCGACGGGGGAGATGTTGCGCGCCGCGATCCGCCAGGAGACGGTGGTCGGTCGCGCGGTGAAGGACGTGTTGGACCGTGGCGAGCTCGTCAACGATGACTTGATGGTGAGCCTCGTGCAGGGCCGCATCGGGAGCCCGACTCGCGCACGGCCGGCTACATCCTGGACGGCTTCCCGCGCACGGCCGGTCAGGCTCAGGCCTTCGACCACATCACCGAGGTGCGCCCGGTGAACGTGGTGATCGACCTCGAGGTCAAGCGAGACCTCGTGCTGTCGCGCCTGTCGGCCCGACGCACCTGCCATTCCTGCGAGGCCAACTACATCTCGAACGGCAACGACCCACAGCCGTGGAAGTGCGAGAAGTGTGGCGGGACCGTGACCCAGCGGGCCGATGACACCCCGGCGGCCATCAACCACCGCCTCGACCTGTACGACGCGCTGACCGCGCCACTCATTACCTATTACCAAGGCAAGGGTTCCCTGCAGGTGGTGGACGGCCTCGGCACCCCCGACGAGGTGTTTGCCCGTTTGGTGGCCTGCGTGGAGTCATTCCGCTAGAAACCCCGTCGTTTCGGGGTTTTCAGGCACCAAAGGCCGCCGATAGAGTCATCCTTCGCCTTTTGGGGGGTTCATCCACCCGAGTGGCAATCGTGAACGTTTGTTGAGGAGAGAGTTCTGCCAAAAAACAAGGAAGACGCAATTGTGCTGGAAGGCACGATTACCGAATCATTGCCCAACGCGATGTTTCGGGTCGAACTCGACAACGGACACACAGTGTTGGCTCATATCTCCGGGAAGATGCGAATGAACTACATCCGCATCCTGCCGGGGGACAAGGTCCAGGTAGAGCTGACGCCATATGACCTCACCCGAGGTCGCATCACCTACCGACACAAATAACCGATCTCACCAGACACCGACAACATCGCGAGGACAGAAGTGAAAGTTAAACCCAGCGTGAAGAAGATTTGCGAGAAGTGCAAGGTCATTCGCCGGCACGGTCGCGTCATGGTGATCTGCGAAAACCCACGACACAAGCAGCGCCAGGGCTGATAAGGACACACGACGATGGCACGTATTTCAGGAGTTGACATTCCGCGCGAGAAGCGCCTCGAGATTGCGCTCACCTATATCTATGGAATCGGTCGCACGACCGCGCAGAAGATGTGCGCTGAGCTCGACCTGAGCCCGGACACCCGCGTGCGCAACCTCACCGACTCCGAGGTCAACAAGATCCGTATGTACATCGAGAACAACCTCACCGTCGAAGGTGACCTGCGTCGCGACGTGCAGACCGACATCAAGCGCAAGATCGAGATCGGCTCCTACCAGGGCACCCGTCACCGCAAGGGACTTCCGGTCCGCGGTCAGCGCACCCACACCAACGCTCGCACCCGCAAGGGACCGAAGAAGACCGTTGCCAACAAGAAGATGGCAGTGAGGAAGTAACCCATGGCAAAGGCACCAGCACCCCGCAAGCGCAAGCGCGATCGTAAGAACGTCGCGACCGGCGTCGTGCACATCAAGAGCTCGTTCAACAACACGATCGTGTCGATCACCGACACCGAGGGCAACGTCATCTCGTGGGCATCCTCGGGCGGCGTCGGCTTCACCGGTTCGCGCAAGTCCACCCCGTTCGCCGCACAGATGGCCGCCGAGAAGGCTGGCCGCGCCGCGATGGATCAGGGACTTCGTCGCGCTGAAGTGCACGTGAAGGGCCCGGGCTCGGGTCGCGACACCGCACTGCGCTCCATCCAGAACCTGGGCATCGAAGTGTCCGGCATCAAGGACGTGACTCCGGTGCCACACAACGGTTGCCTCCAGCCGAAGCGAAAGAGGCCGTAACCATGGCTCGCTATACAGGACCAAAGGTACGCATCTCGCGCCGCCTGGGCATCAACGTCTACGAGAACAACAAGGGCTCCAAGGCCCTCGAGCGTCGTCCGTTCCCACCAGGAACGCACGGTCGCACCCGTCGTCGTGGCGCCGGCAGTGAGTACCTCACCCAGTTGCAGGAAAAGCAGAAGGCGAAGTACATCTACGGCGTCCTCGAGCGTCAGTTCCGCAAGACCTACGAAGAGGCGACCCGTCTCAGTGGCCCGACCGGTGAGAACCTGTTGCGTCTGCTCGAGTGCCGTCTCGACAACGTGGTCTACCGCGCGGGCTGGGCGAGCACCCGTCCGCAGGCACGTCAGTTCGTCAGCCACGGCCTCGTCATGGTGGACGGCAAGCGCGTCAACATCCCGTCGTACTCGGTCGGTCGCGGCCAGGTCATCACGTTGACCGACAAGGCCAAGAACATGATCATCATCCAGCACAACATCGACACCCTCGACCGCAAGGTCGTCGGTTGGATGGACGCAGCAGAGGGTGGCAAGCAGGTCACCGTCCGCGAGTTGCCGCAGCGCGAACACATCGACGTTCCCGTCCGCGAACAGCTCATCGTCGAGCTCTATTCGAAGTAACCCCCGACCAGAAATCGCAAGAGGAGACACCAATGCTTGTCATTCAGCGCCCAACCGTGGAAGCCATCGGCACCCCGGAGAACAACCGTCAGAAGTTCTCCATCGGACCGCTCGAGCCAGGCCTCGGCCACACCATCGGCAACTCGATTCGTCGCATGTTGCTCTCGTCGATTCCTGGTGCAGCGATCACGACCGTCAAGTTCGAGTCCGCTCTGCACGAGTTCGACGTGATCGACGGCATCACCGAGGACGTCACCGAGATCATCTTGAACATGAAGGACATCGTCGTCACCTCCGAGAGCGATGAGCCAGTCGTCATCACCCTCGACGTGAAGGGACCTGCAGAGGTCACCGCCGCAGACATCAACTGCCCAGCGGGCGTCGAGATCCTGAACAAGGGTCAGCACATCGCCACGTTGTCGGCAAAGGGTCGCCTCGTCGTCGATCTCACGATCGAGCGCGGCAAGGGCTATGCCTCGAGCGACCGCGACACCCGCAAGGTGATCGGCGTCATCCCGATCGATGCCATCTTCTCGCCGGTTCGTCGTTGCACGTTCACCGTCGAGCCGACCCGCGTCGAGCAGTCGACGAACTACGACAAGATCGTCCTCGACATCGAGACCGACGGCACCATGGAGCCACGCGAGGCACTCGCCTCGGCAGGCGCCACGTTGCGTTCGCTCGTCGACCTCGTCGCCACGATGAGCGACGAGCCAGTCGCCCTCGAACTCGGCGAAGTCATCGGCTCGGGCTCCGGTTCGCCGGACCTCGACCTGAGCATCGAGGACCTGGATCTGTCCGAGCGTCCCCGCAACTGCTTGAAGCGCGCCCAGATCAACACGGTCGGCGAGCTCCTGCTGCGCAGCGAGGAAGATCTGTTGAACATCACCAACTTCGGTCAGAAGTCGTTGGACGAAATCAAGTTGAAGCTCGACGAGCGCGGCCTCTCGCTGCGTATCTGAGCGAACGACGTACATAGGAGACGATGAGACATGCCAGCAACACCACGACGCGCCCGCAACTTCGGCGGTAGCGCACACCACCAGAAACTCTTGATGGCGAACCTCGCTGCGTCGCTGTTCGCTGCAGAGGGCATCGTCACGACCGAGGGCAAGGCCAAGGCACTGCGTCCGATCGCCGAGAAGTTGATCACCAAGGCGATCAAGGCACAGGATGCCGGCCCGATGCGCATTCACCGCATCCGCCAGATCCAGGGTTACCTGAACGACAAGGAAATGACGAACAAGCTCGTCAACGTCGTCGCTCCTCGTTACGCCTCCCGCAACGGTGGCTACACGCGAATCCTGAAGCTCGGACCGCGTCACGGTGACAACGCGCCAATGGCGCGTATCGAACTCGTCTAGTTCGGTCACACCTCATGCGTCGCGCGCGCATGACCGTCGCCTACAAAGGTGACGCGTTCCACGGGTTCGCCGCCAATCCCGGCGTCGACACCGTCGAGTCGCACATCACCGGTGCACTGCGCCAGGTGTTACAAGTCGACATCGCCATCGTTGCCGCTGGTCGCACCGACGCCGGCGTGCATGGTTGGGGACAGGTGCTCAGCATGGATCTGCCCGACAGCGTCGACCTCGCGGTGTTGCGCAAGCAACTGAACGCGCTGTGCGGACCCTTCGTCGTGGTTCGCGAAGCCGACTGGGTCGAGCCGGACTTCCACGCCCGTTTCTCCGCGATGTGGCGCAGCTATCGCTACACGGTGTTGAACTCGCCGACCCCGAACCCGTTCATGGTGGACACGGCTGGCACATCCACACGCCGCTCAAGTTGCGTGCCATGCAATTGGCCTGCGATGCGGTGATCGGGGAGCACGACTTTTCCGCGTTCTGTCGCAAGCCCAAGCCGAGCGAGGGGGAGCACGGGGCCGAATTCTCGATGCGCCGCTACGTGATGAACGCCGATTGGCGGGACCTCGGGGAAGGCGTCTTGCGTTTCGACATCCGGGCGAATGCGTTCTGCCACCAGATGGTTCGCTCGCTCGTCGGGACCTTCGTCGAGATCGGTCTGGGCAAGCGTCCCCCGAGCGACATGCGGGGCCTCATTCTGTCCGGGGACCGCAATCAGGCGGCCCAGGTCGCCCCGCCGCAGGGCTTGTGCCTGTGGGAAGTGGGCTATCCGGCCGATCCGGGTCGATTGTGAACCGGACCCTTTCGCCCCTATCCTGAAAAGCCCACGGGGACCGGCCAGCGGCCGATTTTCCGGATCAGTCCCCAGCACTTCGAAAGCAGTTTTCATGCGTACGTACAGCCCCAAAGCAAGCGATGTGAAGCGCGAGTGGCACGTTGTCGATGCCGACGGTCTCGTGCTCGGTCGCATGTGCACCGAAGTCGCGCGACTCCTGCGCGGAAAGCACAAGCCGATGTTCTCGACCCACATGGACACCGGTGACCACGTGATCATCGTGAACGCCTCCAAGGTCGTGTTGACCAAGGGCAAGGCCGACAAGGAACTCGTGCACGACTACAGCGGTTACCCCGGTGGTCTTCGCACCCAGACGTACGCCAACTTGCTCAGCCGCAAGCCAGAAGATGCGATTCGTCGCACCGTGCGCGGCATGTTGCCGAAGGGTCCACTCGGTCGTCAGATGATCAAGAAGTTGAAGGTCGTCGCCGGTCCGGATCACGGTCACGGCGCACAGCAGCCAAAGGTTCTCGAGTTGCCACACGCCAAGGCGCGTTGAGCAAAAGATTGGAATAGAGGAGCACTTCGTGGGAACACAGCCACTCACCCAGACCACTGGTCGTCGCAAGGGAGCAATCGCTCGCGCACGCCTTCGTCCCGGCTCGGGCAAGGTGACCGTCAACGGTCGCGCGTTCGACAATTACTTCCCGAGTGCGGTCCAGCGCAACATCGCCAGTGAGGCGCTGCGCGTGGTCGAGGCGGAGACCGCCTACGACGTCGACTGCGACATCCAGGGTGGTGGCATCGCTGGTCAGGCCGGCGCATTGCGCATGGCGATCGCTCGTTCCATCGTCGAGCTCGACCCGGAGAAGCGCTCGGTGTTGCGCAAGGCCGGACTCCTCACGCGCGACTCGCGCAAGAAGGAAAGCAAGAAGTACGGCTTGAAGAAGGCCCGCAAGGCGCCGCAGTACACCAAGCGTTAATCGCCTGGTTGTCGCGTCTCCTCGCGACGAAGTACGCATCATGATCCGCTTCGGTACCGACGGGGTTCGCGGAGTCGCATTCGAACAACTGACGACCGACTACGTCGCGCGTCTCGGTCGTGTCGCTGCACGCAGACTCGGCTCGACTCGAGTCCTCATCGGCCAAGACACCCGTGAATCGGGAGCACAACTGGCAGCCGCACTCGCCGGTGGTCTGCGTGCCGGTGGCTGTGACGTCGAATTCCTCGGCGTGATGCCGACACCGGCAATTGCGTATCTGGCACAGGTGGACGGATGTGCGGCAGCCGCGATCACGGCCTCGCACAACCCCTATCAGGACAATGGCGTGAAGCTGTTCTCCGTTGGTGGAAACAAGCTGACCGACGAGATGCAGGATCTCATCGAGTCCGACCTTGCCGCGGCGAGCTCCGACCCCGTTGATCAGGCGATGCCGCTTTTGCGCATCGACCGCAGCGACGCCTATGTCGCGCATGCCAGCTCGGTGATTGCCCCGCGCGACCTGCGCGGAGTGACGGTGGTGCTCGACTGCGCCAACGGTGCGATGAGTGACGTTGCGCCGCGCGCGTTCGCCGCACTTGGCGCAACGGTCATTGCGATCAACGACGAACCGAACGGTCGAAACATCAATGAAGGATGTGGTGCGGCGCACCCAGAGGCCCTGAGCGAGGCAGTGCGACTCCACTCCGCAGATCTCGGACTCGCCTTCGACGGCGACGGTGATCGCGTCATCGCCGTGGACCACGTCGGCAACGTCGTCGACGGTGACCAGACGATCGCGCTCTTCGCGCTCGACATGGATTCACGTGGTGAACTCGACCAGCGATCGGTGGTCGTGACGGTGATGACGAATGCAGGTTTCCACTCGGCGATGCGTGACGCGGGGATCACCGTGCACACCACGCCCGTCGGTGACCGCCACGTACTCGTTGCGATGGAGTCGACCTCGAGCGTGCTCGGTGGTGAGCAAAGCGGACACATCATCCTGCGTCGTCATGCCACGACGGGCGATGGATTGCTCGCCGGAGTGCTCCTCGTCGACCTCGTTCGTCGCAACAACACACCACTCGAGCGACTTGCAGTCGAGGCGATGATTCCGTTGCCACAGCATCTGATCAACGTGAAGGTCAACGCGGTTGTTCATGACGTAGCACACGTGTGTGCAGATGACGTTGCGCGTGCAGAACAATCACTCGGCGGTGTCGGTCGAGTGCTGTTGCGCGCGAGTGGAACCGAGCCGTTGATTCGCGTGATGGTCGAAGCGGCGACCGACGATGATGCGCGACAGATCGCTTCAGACCTCGCAGACGCAGTGGCCAAGCGGCTTGGCGGATCTCGGTAGCCTGTAGTCATGTGCGGCATCATCGGAGTCGTGTCGCGACCGAGTGGTCGTGCAGTCCCGACGTCCGCCGAGGTACTCGCCGGTCTCGATGATGCGATTCGGACGTCTCGCGACGGCGATGTTGCCCTGACCGCCAACCACGTCGGGCGAGTGGATCTGCTCCTTCGCGGAGATGCTGGGCTCGCGGTGCTCATGGACAACCGTCGACTCGCCCTCGACATCACCTCCCGCCTCGATGAGCTCGATGCCTTCGCGCAGCGGAGCGAGGCGGAACTCGAGGCCGCATCATCATTGAGCGTGGCCGAGGTGGAGCGGCGCAGCCTCGATCTCGCTCGACTGAAGGACGCAAACTGGGCGATTCGCAACGACCGTTTGCGCAATGCGGTTGCCGTCTTCGACCTCGCTGGTACCGGGGCGACGGACTCTGCGCGCAACGCGTACTTCTCCATCCAGCAGGCATTCGCCGCACTCGACCGCATGGAGGTGCGTGGTCGCGATTCCGCAGGCGTACACGTGATGGTGTGGGGTCACGGTCTCGAAGCAACCGATTCGCGAGTTGCGCCATTGCTCGTCGGTCGCCAGGACGATGCGTTGTTCACGTCGCGCTCGGTGCGCGTGGGTGCTCCTGGTTGCGCATGGTCGTTCGTGTACAAGGCCGCAGCTGAAATTGGCGAACTCGGTGACAACACAAGGGCGATGCGCTCTGCGGTGGTCGCAGATGATTTGTTGCGCCTCCTCGTCAGCCAACATGGCGCTCGTGTCTCGGTACTCGGACACACGCGGTGGGCGAGCGTCGGCATCATCTCGGAGCCGAACGCGCACCCGGTGAACTCGGAGGAACTGGAGTCGACCTTCGGGACGCCGTATCTGGTTGCAGCGCTCAATGGCGACGTCGACAACCATGCCGACATCAAGGTGCGCAACGGACTGCGCATCGCCGATCCGATCACGACCGACGCCAAGGTGATTCCGACGGTCGTTGCTCGACGTCGCGCGAGCGGCGAGTCGCTCGGGGAGGCGTTCCGCAATACCGTGCGTGAGTTCGATGGCTCGGTCGCAATCGCCACTGCGAGTGCAGAGTCGGCCTCAACGATGTTGCTCGCGTTGCGCGGCAGCGGACAAGGTCTGTGTGTCGGGCTCGCCGAGGACAGGTTCATCGTCGCGAGCGAGCCGTATGGTCTCGTCGAAGAGACGCTTCGTTATGTCCGCATGGATGGGGAAGCACTCGCCGATGTGAACAATCCCGCCACGAGGGGACAAGTCGTCGTCCTCGACGGCGAGCTTGCGGGGACGCTCGAAGGTTGCTCGATGATGGCCTATGACGGCACGGTCATTGCGCTCGACGAAGGCTCAGTGACGGTGGCCGAAGTAACGACGCGCGACATCGACCGCGGAGAACACAAGCACTTCCTCTCGAAGGAGATTGCCGAGGCTCCCCAGAGTTTCCGCAAGACGTTGCGTGGCAAGATCGCCGAACGCGACGGGCGACTCGTCGCATCGTTGGATGAGTCGGTTCTGCCGAAACAGATTCGCGAGAAGCTCGCACAACACAAGTTCGCCCGCATCCGTGTGATCGGCCAGGGCACCGCAGCCATCGCGGGACGCAGCCTTGCGCAGCTGTTGCGCACGCTCGTCGACCACTCGGTGCAAGTGGACGCACTTCCGGCGACGGAGTTGTCCGGCTTCCAGCTCGACCTCGACATGTCCGACACGTTGGTGGTGGCGATCAGCCAGAGCGGGACGACCACCGACACCAACCGCACGGTCGACCTCGCCGCAGTCGCGGAGCTGCGATCCTTGCGATCGTCAATCGTCGCGGCAGTGAACTCGCAGCCAAAGCGGACGGCGTCCTCTATACCTCGGACGGGCGCGACGTGGAGATGAGCGTGGCGAGCACGAAGGCGTTCTACTCGCAGGTGGCCGCAGGTGCGCTGTATGCATGTGCAATCTCCGATGTCCTTGGCTCGGGGAGTAACGACGAACGGCACCAGTTGCTCGCCGCATTGCGCACGATTCCCGATGCGATGCAGACGGTGCTCGGCTCGCGTCAGAAGATTGCTGAGGCCGCGCGCCAATTTGCGCCCGCACGTCGCTATTGGACCGTCGTCGGCAACGGCTTCAACGCGGTTGCCGCAGAGGAAGTTCGCATCAAGCTCTCCGAGCTGTGTTACAAGTCGATCGCCTGTGACATCACCGAGGACAAGAAGCACATCGACCTCTCGTGTGAGCCGATGATCATCGTGTGCGCGACGGGGCTCAACGACGGCACCGCGAGCGACGTCGCCAAGGAGATCGCGATCTATCGCGCGCACAAGGCGCTGCCGATCGTGATCGCCACCGAAGGGGAGCAGCGCTTCGATGCCGCCGCGGCGGTGATCAGCGTGCCGAACGTGGACCATCGCGTCGCCTTCATCCTGAGCGTGATGGTCGGGCACCTCTTCGGTTACGAGGCTGCGCTCGCGATCGACTCGCTCGCTCGACCGCTGCGGTCCGCGCGCGAGGTCATCGAGCATGCCGTCGAGCGCGGAGGTGTGGGAAGCGAACTGTTGTCCAAGGTGCGCACCGACATTGGAACCCCGGCGCGACGCTTCTTCGATGCCCTCACCACGGGCACCTACGACGGCAACCTCGAGGCCTCGACTGCGGTGCGTGTCGTCACGGTTCTCCGTAACGTGATGGCGAACGATCCGCTGCAGGCGTATCAAAACGATTCGGGGAAGATCAGCAGCCCCGAGGCACTCCTCGATGACACGACGAGTGCGCTGACTCGTGCGATCGACGAACTCACGCGACCCGTGGACGCGATCAAGCACCAGGCAAAGACGGTGACCGTCGGTATCTCCGTAGCGACGAGGGACTCCTCGACAGGCCGCTCGTGCAGGCACTCCTCAATGCTGGAGTTGCACGCGATCGTCTGTCGTACAAGGCCCTCAAGGTCATCG
Source organism: Actinomycetota bacterium (assembly GCA_009927375.1). Taxonomy (GTDB): domain Bacteria; phylum Actinomycetota; class Acidimicrobiia; order Acidimicrobiales; family Ilumatobacteraceae; genus UBA3006. The sequence goes on from RFNE01000174.1 coordinate 10,377, forward strand.
CCGATCTCGATCCTGCGGTCAAGTCGGTCGTCGGCTTCACTCGCTACCGCATCGAGGGCGAGGTCGAGTCGAACGCGGCGATGGTGAGCGTCATCGATCGTGGGGGAATCTCGCGCGAACTCACCTCGCGTGTCGACCGCAATTCGAATCTCGTGGGCACCAAGCACCGCGTCGCCACCGATCGCAACGTGCTCGTCGCCCGTGGTCGCCGCGACGGTCGCACCGTCATCTTCGTGCCCGAGACGAAGGGCAACGAGACGACCGGGATCACACTCCTGCACGTCCTCTTCCACCCATCGCTTCCGGCCGCCGCGATGAAGTCGGTACTGCAGGGCTACGACGATCGATTCAATCGACTCGTCGACTGGGTGACGGAGACCGAGGGCTCGTTCAGGGAGGATCGACTCGCCGAGGTGTCGGTCGAGGACCTGCTCATCTTGCCAATCAGCGAGACCGCCAATCATTGGCGCTCGAGCGACAACAGGTGACCTCGTGAAGGGTCTCGGAGTCGATGCCGTGGACGTTGCGCGATTCTCGCGGGCACTCGACCGCACGCCATCGCTGCGCTCGAAAGTGTTCACCGATCAGGAACTTGCCTCACTCGCGGGACGCAATGACGATGCAGCGAGTCTTGCCGCACGATTCGCAGTGCGTGAAGCGACCATGAAGGCACTCGGTGTCGGACTTGGTGCATTCGACCTGCACGACGTCAGCATCGAACGTCAGCCGACCGGACAGCCGGCATTGAAGGTCGTCGGCAGGGCGGCTCAGCTTGCCTCGCAGCGAGGCATCTCGTCCTGGCACGTGTCGATCACGCACACCGAGACGGTGGCGGTCGCCGTCGTCGCCGCCTCGTAAGGGTTGCCGATGACGCAGCGCTGGGCGTGGGCGGAGATCGACCTTCGGGCACTCGCACGCAACGTCGAAGCGATCGTCGCGGACACGACCACGCATTCGGTGTGGGCGGTGGTGAAAGCCGATGCCTATGGACATGGGGCAGTCGAGTGCGCACGTGTCGCGATCGATTCGGGGGCGATCGGGCTGTGCGTCGCACTCGTCGACGAGGGAGTCGCCCTTCGCCGTGCGGGAATTGCTGCACCGATCCTCGTGATGAGTGAGCAGCCGCCCGAGCAGCATCGCCAACTCGTCGCGAACGGTCTCATCGCCACCGTGTACAACGCCGAGTCGATCGCATCACTCGGCGCAG
>RFNE01000189.1 GCA_009927375.1 Actinomycetota bacterium
CCTCGTCACTCTACCGAACAAACACCTCGCTCATCGTGCGAGAGAGCGAACGACATCGAGCAGTCGCGTGACATCGTCGTGTGAGACGTAGCGCGTCACTCCCGCGCGCACCACGCCGCCCGAATCGCTCAGTCCCATGTGTCTCACTGCTTCGACTGCGTAGGAGTGTCCTGACCACACGGCGATCTTGTTGCGTGCGAGTTCTTCCGCGACTGCGTCCGGGTGGTGACCGCGAAGCGTGAATGCGACGGTCGGCACGCGGCCTTCCATCGACTGGCGACCCCACACCCGCACGCCGTCGATTGACAGGAGTCCGTCGAGCAATGGTGCGAAGACGTCGTTCTCCGCGGCCATCACCTTGTGCATGTCCTCTTCGATGAGGAAGCGGGCGGCTGCTTCGACGGCAGCGATGCCCTCGAAGTTCGGTGTGCCGGTCTCGAACCGTCGCGGACCGACGTTTTCCGCTGGACGCACTTTTGCCACGGGGAGTGAATTGAGGAGGTCTGGCTGGATGCACAGCACTCCGGAGTGTGGGCCATACCACTTATATGGGAGGTCGCGAGAACGTCGCAGCCGAGTGCGGCCACGTCGATTGGTCGGTGCACCGCGAGATGCACCGCATCGACGAACACCCGAGCACCGACGGCATGAGCCGCGGTGATGATCGGTGCGAGATGTGGCGCCGTGCCGATGAGGTTGGATGCGCCCGTGATCGCCACCCACTTCGTGTTCGGCGTGATGAGTTCGATCACGCGAGCGGGATCGAGGATGCCGGTGTCGACGTCGAACGGTGCGAGTACGTGCTCGGCGCCAGAGGTCTCGCACGCAACTCTCCACGGCGACACATTGGCGTCGTGGTCGAGCATGGTGCCGACGACGCGGTCGTTCGGTGTGAGCGTGCGGGCGACGGCGCGCGTGAAGGCGAACGTCATCGTCGTCATGTTCGCGCCGAGACAGATGCCGTTCGGATCTGCGTTGAGCAACTGACCGACGACGTCACGGGTGCGACTGAGCAGCGCATCGCACTCTTGGGCTGCGGCGAAGGATCCTCCCGTGTTGGCGTTGTGGCCACTCGCGGCCCAGTCGCTCATCGCGCGAATCGCGACGTCGACCATCTGGGTTCCGGCGGGGCCGTCGAATCGGGCCCAGCCGTTGGCGAGACCCGGGAAGCGGGAAGCGATCGAGGTCACGTGATCAGGCAGAAGCGCGCTTGGCGGCGCGGGCGAGACGCTTGGCGGCACGGCCAATCGGCTCGAGGTGACGATGGTCGAGGTCGCCCTTTTCGATGCCGTTGGTGAATCGCACGCGATAGCGCAACCAGTTGAAACCGTTGGCCAGGATGACCTTGCCTTCGGAGCCAACGGGGATCCCGTCGATCTCGGCGATCGTGCGCACCTTGTCCCCGGTCTTCAAGTTGATCTGCCCCTCGTGTGGAGTGGCAAGAGCGTGTGGTTTCCACGAGGCTGTCACGAAAGCCAAGGGTACACTTTTCGCCCTGTGAAGAGCACCATTGAGACCCTCGAAGGCAACAAGGTCAAGCTGACCATCGAAATCGACGAAGTCGAATTCGACCGCAACATTGACGACGCATTCCGCAAGATCGCCAAGGAAATCCGCGTGCCGGGTTTCCGCCAAGGCAAGGCGCCGCGCAAGGTGCTCGAGGCCCAGATCGGTCGTGATGCTGCGCGTGGTCAGGCGATTCAGGATGCCATTCCGGAATATCTCACGCTCGCAGTGCGCGAACACGACGTCGATCTGATCGCGACGCCTGCGATCGACATCACCAAGGGTGAGAAGGAAGGCGCTGTCGCCTTCGATGCGACGTGCGAGATTCGTCCGGAGATCACCGTTGCCGGTTATGACTCCCTGAAAGTCGAATTGCCGACGCTCGTCGTCGAGGAGAGCGAAGTCGACGAGGCACTCGAGACCGAGCGACGTCGTCATGGTTCGTTGCGCGACGTCGAGCGCGCGGTGCAAAAGGGTGACACCGTGTCGGTGGACCTCGCTGGTACCCGCGACGGCAATCCAGTTCCTGGTCTCAACGTGACCGACTGGTCGTACGAAGTTGGCAAGGGATGGGTGTCGCCGAAGTTCGACGACCAACTCATCGGTGCGACGATCGGTGCGACGATCGAGTTTTCCGACGCACCGAATGGAACCGAAGACGTCTCCGACTTCGTCGTCACGGTGAAGAAGGTCCAAGAGATGGTGCTCGAGGATCTCACCGACGAGTGGGTGAAGTCGACGACGGGTGAGTACGACACGGTGGACGCATGGCGCGCTTCATTGCGTGAGCGCATCGAGACGATGAAGCTCGGCCAGAGTCGCTCGGTGTTCGTCGAGCGCACGACGAGCGCGCTTGCGGAACTCGTCACGATCGATGCGCCGGATGCGATGGTGCAAAGCGACCTGCAGGGTCGGGTGCGCGCGACGATGGAGCAGTTCCAAGCACAGGGAATCTCCTTCGATCAGTGGTTGTCAGTGACCGGTCAGTCGGCCGAGGCATTTGTTGAGATGATGCGTGGGGAATCCACGAAGGCAGTCAAGGTCGACCTTGCGCTGCGCGCGGTGGCCACCGCACGCAACATCGTCGTCGAGGACGCCGACATCGACAAGGAGATCGATCGCATCGCGATGCAGGTCAATCGAAAGGCTGCCGAAGTGCGCAAGGCGTACGAGAAGCAGGACATGATGGTCGACCTGGTGGCCCAGATTCGCAAGTCGAAGGCCGTCGACTGGCTCCTTCGCAATTCCACCCTCGTCGATGAGAAGGGGAACGCAATCGCTGCGGACACCTTGTTTGGCGAGAGTGACGCTGATTCCGCCCAATAGCGCACACCCCCAACTACTATTTGGGGCTGACGGCAACCCCGAGGAGATGGCGCCATGCAGGATCGCAACGTGATGCGGAACTACTACGTTCCGAACGTCACCGAACAGACCAGTAGGGGCGAGCGCGTCTATGACCTGTACAGCCGCCTGCTCAAGGAAAACATCATCTTCCTTGGCACCCCGATCGACGACACCATCGCCAACCTGATCTGCGCTCAGCTCATCCACCTGGAGAGTGAGAACCCGGACAAGGACATCAACATCTACATCAACAGCCCTGGCGGCGACATCACCGCGCTGTTTGCGATCTACGACACGATGCAGTTCATCAAGAACGACATCGCCACGATCTGTCTCGGCCAGGCCGCCTCTGCTGCCGCCGTGCTGCTCGCCGCTGGCACCAAGGGCAAGCGCCTCGCGCTCCCGCACTCGCGCGTCTTGCTGCACCAGCCGTATGGTCAGGTCGGCTATGCACAGGTGACCGACCTCGAGATCGCTGCGCGAGAGATCTTGCGCATGCGCGAGTTGCTCGAACAGATCCTCGCTCGTCACACCGGTCAGCCGATCGAGCGCATCCATGCCGACACCGACCGCGACTTCGTGATGGAAGCAGATGCCGCGCTCGCGTACGGCGTGATCGATGAGATCATCACCGAACGAAGCCTCGCCGATCGATCCGGGCCGATTCGCTGAGGAACAACTGACCCATGGCAAAGTTTGGTGACACCGCCGAATTGGTGAAGTGTTCGTTCTGCGGCAAGTCGCAGAAGCAAGTCAAGAAGCTGATCGCAGGTCCGAGCGTCTACATCTGCGACGAGTGCATCGACCTGTGCAACGAGATCATCGACGAGGAGTTCGTCAAGAACGTCGACTCCGGTGTCGCTGAGCTACCGATCCCGCGCGACATCCGCACCTTCCTCGACGAGTACGTCGTCGGCCAGGATCAGGCGAAGAAGGTTCTTGCGGTCGCGGTGTTCAACCACTATCGCCGCATCAAACACAAGGCCTCCGGCGCGCAGCGTCGCGACGAGGTCGAGCTGCAGAAGAGCAACATCCTGCTTCTCGGGCCGACCGGTTGCGGCAAGACCCACATGGCCCAGACCCTTGCACGCATGCTGAATGTGCCGTTCGCGATTGCCGACGCGACCGCACTCACCGAAGCTGGCTATGTCGGCGAGGACGTCGAGAACATCTTGCTCAAGTTGTTGCAGGCCGCCGACTTCGACGTGAAGCGCGCCGAGACCGGAATCATCTACATCGACGAAATCGACAAGGTGGCACGCAAGAGCGAGAACCCCTCGATCACTCGTGATGTCTCGGGCGAAGGCGTGCAGCAGGCACTGCTCAAGATCCTCGAAGGAACGGTGGCCTCGGTGCCGCCGCAGGGTGGGCGCAAACACCCGCACCAGGAGTTCATCCAGATCGACACCACCAACGTGTTGTTCATCGTCGGTGGGGCGTTCGCCGGTCTCGACCAGATCATCGAGTCACGAATCGGCCACAAGGGCGTCGGTTTTCACGCCACGGTTCGTTCGAAGGCGGAAAAGGATCCGGGCGAACTGTTCGCCCAGGTGCTGCCCGAAGACCTCATGAAGTTCGGCATGATCCCCGAATTCATCGGTCGTCTGCCGATGATCGGCGCGGTGCACGCACTCGACCAACAGGCGCTCATTCAGATCCTCACTGAACCGAAGAACGCCTCGTCAAGCAGTATCAGAAGTTCTTCGAGTTCGAAGACATCGAACTCGAGATCACCCCAGCCGGACTCGTCGCGATCGCCGATCAGGCCCTCGCTCGTGGAACCGGTGCTCGCGGATTGCGCGCGATCCTCGAAGAGGTGTTGCTCAACACGATGTACGACCTGCCGGGTCGCACCGACATCGCTCGCGTCATCGTCGATGCCGACGCGGTGACGGAAAAGACGATGCCGACGTTGATTCCACGCAGTGCCAAGGTTGCCCGCCAGCGTCGCGCGGCATCCTGATCCATAACCTCTAGGCCATGCGGTTCGACGAAGCACTCGTCTATCTCGACGAACACGCGAGTTACGAAAAGACTGGTCGAGTAGAGGAGCCGTCCCTCAACAACATCACGAGGTTGATGGACGTGATGGGTGACCCGCAGCTCAGCTATCCGGTCATCCATGTGACGGGTACGAACGGCAAGGGCTCGACGACCCAGATCATCACGAAGTTGCTGATGGCCCACGGTTTGCAGGTCGGCACCTACACGAGTCCACATCTCGAGCATCTCACCGAGCGGATCTCGCGCAACGGCGTGCCGATTCCTGAAGAGGACTTCGCCGCTTGTGTCGCGGCAGTCGCAGACGTGGAGGTGATCTCTGGTGTGCGTCCGACGTATTTCGAGATCATGACTGCGAGTGCGTTTCGATACTTCGCCGATGAAGCCGTCGACGTGGCGGTGATCGAGGTCGGCATGCTCGGCCGCTGGGACGCGACCAACGTGGTGCAGTCGCAAGTTGCGGTGATCACCAACATCGACCTCGACCACACGGAATTTGCCGGTCCGACGCTCGCCGACATCGCCCGTGAAAAAGTTGGCATCTCCAAACCGTCGAGCACGCTCGTCGTTGGTGACGTGAACGACGACTTGAATTCGATCTGGGCCGGTGCGCCATCGCGTGGCCTCGTGAGGCGAATCGAACATTTCGAGTGCATCGGCAATGAACTCGCGGTTGGTGGACGACTCCTAGATGTGTCGACGCCGCGTGGCGTGTACCGCGACGTGATGGTTCCGCTGCACGGTCGCCATCAGGGGGACAACGCTTCGATCGCCATCGTCGCCGTCGAGGAATTCTTCGACGCTCCGATCGATGAAGACGTCTTGCGTGAAGGAATGGCATCCGTCGAGATGCCAGGACGATTCGAAGTTCTCGGGCATCATCCGCTCGTGATCATCGACGGTGCGCACAATCCCGCCGGTGCCGATGTGTGCTCTGCGGTCTTCTTCGACGACTTCAGTCCTGTAGGTCGCCGCATTCTCGTCGTCGGCACGCTGAAGGGGAGAGATCCCGAACTCACCCTTGGTGCGCTTCGCGTGGACGACTTCGATGTCGTCATCACCTGCACGGCGCCTTCGCCACGAGGTCTCGAGTCTGCAATCCTCGCCGCCACCGCACGGTCGATGGGCTGCGACGAGGTGCTCGAATGCACAAGCGTCGAAGACGCCTGTGCAAAGGCGTTGTCGATCGCAAACGAGGACGATGCGGTTCTGGTGGCGGGCTCTTTGTACGTGGTGGGTAGTGCTCGGACGACCTTGCGCCGTAGCCTGTAGCGCGTGAGCAACAGAACCCTCGTCCTCCTCAAGCCAGATGCAGTCGAGCGCCAGTTGGTTGGTGCGATCCTGTCCCGATTCGAACAGAAGGGTCTTCGACTCGTCGCGATGGAGTTGCGCAAGCTCGATGCCGCGACGCTCGAGCGCCACTACGAAGAGCACAAGGGCAAGGGCTTCTACGCCGAACTCGTCGCCTTCATGTCGCGCAGTCCGGTGGTTGCACTCGTCGTCGAAGGTCCGGAGGATACGTGGGAGATCGTGCGCGGCATGATGGGCACCACCAATCCGCGTTCGGCGGCACCCGGCACGATTCGTGGCGACTACGGCACGATCTTCACCGAGAACCTCGTGCATGGTTCCGACTCTGCGGCATCTGCTGCGCGTGAGATCGGCATTTTCTTTCCCAATCTGTAGGAAGTGAGCGTCGCTCGCTCACAGGTGACGCTGGGTAGGATTTAGGCATTCATCGCCCGTCCCGGGTGCCGTTGCACTGAGGAGCTCGACAGATATGCCAGGTGGGAGTGCGTTATCGCTCGGTCGTGACATCGCGATCGACCTCGGCACTGCCAACACCCTCGTCTACGTGAAGGGGGAGGGCATCGTGCTCAACGAGCCCTCGATGGCGGCCGTGGACAATCGCACCGGCCAGCTCGTCGCCGTCGGCGCCGAGGCCAAGCGGATGTGGGGTCGGCACCCCAGAACATTCGTCTCGTGCGGCCGATGAAGGACGGTGTCATCGCCGACTTCGACGTCTGTGAGCAGATGCTGCGATTCTTCATCCAACGCGTCACACGAGCCGCTGGAGCAAGCCACGCATGATCGTGTGTGTGCCATCCGAGGTGACGGGGGTCGAGCGCGTGCGGTGCAGGACGCGGCCGAGTTCGCCGGTGCTCGTCGACCGGTGTACATCATCGAAGAGCCCATGGCCGCTGCGATCGGCGCGGGGCTTCCAGTGCATCTCCCGAGCGCGAACCTGATCGTGGACATCGGTGGCGGAACGACTGAAGTTGCCGTCATCTCGATGGGTGGCATCGTCACGGCCCATTCCGCCCGAGTCGCTGGTGATGACTTGAACGAGGCGATCGTGGAGATGTTCCACAAGGAGTTCGCACTCGACATCGGCGAGAACACCGCCGAGTCGGTGAAAGATCCAGATCGGCTCCGCATGGCCGCTCGCCGAGGAATTGTCGGCAGACGTCGGCGGTCGCGATGCTGCCAGCGGACTCCCGCGCACCGCAGCTCGTCACGAGCGAAGAAGTGCGCGAGGCACTCGACGGTCCCGTGACGATGATCGTGGATGCGATCAAGACGACGCTCGAGCGCACGCCACCCGAACTCGCCGCCGACATCATCGGTCACGGTCTGGTTCTGTCGGGCGGCGGAGCCCTTCTCACCGGACTCGCGGAACGCGTCACCAATGAGACGGGAATTCACGCGTATCTCGCGCCTGAGCCTCTCGAGTCGGTCGTGCTCGGCTGTGGACTCACTCTCGACAACATCGATGCAATGAAGGGTCTGACGGCTCAGACCTCCTTCGAGTAGGACGCGAAGATCACACTGTGACCGTGATGTCTGCACAGCGCAGGAGAGCGATCGCGCTGCTCGCCCTGACCTCGATCATCCTCGTCACGTTGGATCTCCAACAGTCGGGTTCCACGTCGCTCGTGCGCTCGATCTTCGGCACCGTGTTCCGACCGGTCGAGGGAGTGGCGCGCATCGTCACACGACCCGTTGGCAACGTCTGGCACGGGATCACGAACTACGGCGACGTCGTGGACGAGAACGATCTGTTGCGGGAAAAGATCGCACAGCAGGAAGGTGCGGCAGTCGCGGCCGCAGCTTCCGTGCGACTCGCTCAGGAACTCCTTGCGCTCAATGGACTTCCAACGCTCGCGGGAATCAACTCGGTGAGTGCGCAGGTGATTGGTGACGCCCCGTCGAACTATTCGCAAACCGTCGAGATCAATCAGGGGAGCGAAAGCGGAATCAAGGTCGGCATGCCGGTGTTGAATGCGGCCGGCCTCGTCGGCAAGGTCACGAAGGTGTTCTCCAACCGTGCGGTCGTCATGTTGGTCACCGACCCCGAGTACGCACTGTCGGTGAAAGTCGTCAACACTCCAGAAGCCCTCGATACGACCGCCATCAATGACCCCGATGCAGCGACGGCGTCATCATCGTCGACCACGACGACCACGACGACGACGGTCGCACCAGGCTCCAACATCCCTGGTTTCACGCCGGGAACGATCGTCACGCCCTCCACCAGTCCCGGAGTGAGCGTGTCGGTATCAGTGCCGTCGCTCACGATTCCGTCTTCGGGTGCGCTCGGCGTGCGCGAGACGGGAATCTTGGAGGGCCGCGGACCGAGCCGAGTCCCGATCGTTCGGTTCATCGATCCCGAACAACGTTTCGGAACGGTGCTCAGTGGCACGCCGATCGTCACCGCGGGTGGATCGCTCAGCCTGGCACCACCTGACATCGTCGTCGGCAAGGTGTCGCGCGTCATCAGCCGACTCGGCACCGCAGGGCCAGTACTCGAATCGAACTCGTCGCCGACCTGTCCAACTTGTCGTTCGTTCGCATCCTGCTCTATCAGCCGATCACGGAGTCGACGACGCCATGATCGACCGACTGTTGCCGATCATCGCCAGTCGATGGTCGCGACTCGTGCTCGTTGGACTCATCGTGTTGGGTCTGCAGACGACGCTGTTCACCGATGTGCGCCCATTTGGGGTCGTTGCCCAGTTGATGCTCCTCATGGCGGTTGCTGCAGGTGTCACCTACGGGTTTGAAGTGGGTGCAATCGCAGGGCTGATGCTCGGGTTCATGTACGACTGTGTGCTCAACACCCCGCTCGGACTCTGCTCGCTGGTCTTCGGTGGGGCAGCGGCTGCTGCTGGTGCGCTCCCATTCTTCATCCGTGAGCCTTCGTGGTGGTTGAAGATCGCCGGTGTGGCAGTGGCGACGTTGCTCGCCGAACTTGCCTTTCCTTTCGCGCTCTCGATGGTCGGCATCGGAGGGTGGGTGCGACCGCGAATGGTGCTCGTTGCCCTCGGGGTGACGCTGATCAACGTCGCCATTGCTCCTCTCGCATTGATCGTCAGCCGGTGGACGCTCAAGGCCAGTCTCGGTAGCTGAGCTCGATGGCAACACCCGCATCTCGTTCACGACTCGTCTCGCTTGGAATCGTCGCGGCGATCCTGATGTCGATTCTGGGGATCCGCATGTGGTTCCTCCAGTCGGTCAAGTTGGAACTCAATGAAGACATCGTCTTGTCGGTGCGCACGCGCACGATTCGCTTGCTGCCCGAGCGCGGCAGGATCTTCGATGCGAAGGGTCGAATCGTCGCCGACAACAAGCGAATCCTGACCGCCACCATTGATCGTCAGGTGATCAAGAAGGACTCGAACCGAGCGGAGTTGTTCGCACGACTCAGTGGTCCATTGCAGATGACGGTCGAAGCGCTCGAACGTCGCTACGACGACAAGCGGTATGGGCTCTTGGAAGCATTACCGCTGAAGGAGGATGTCTCCGAGGAGACCGCCTTGTATTTGAGCGAACGCGCCGAGGACTTCCCTGGGATCTATGTGCGCGAGGAGTGGAGACGGAACTATCCGTACGGGGCGATCGGAAGCCACGTGATCGGTTACATGGGAGCGATCCTCGAGTCGACGCTCGCGTATTACAAGTCACTCGGCTACGAGCCGAACGAACGCGTGGGCGGCTACGGGATCGAACAGACGTACGAAACGATCTTGCGCGGCACGCCCGGCTACGTGCGCTACGAGGTGGATGCGCAGGGTCGACTTCTGCGCCAGCTCGAGCGAGTCGAGCCTGTCCTTGGCAACGACATCCAGATGTCGATCGACATGCAGCTCCAGCAATTCACCGAGCAGGCGCTCGAGACCCAGCTCGTTCTCCGACGAAGGGTCGAGGCCGGATTCAATCGACTGGAAGACGGCACGATCGATCCCGCCAATCCCGATCCCGTCCTGTACAAGGCGCCGGCAGGTTCTGCCGTCGTGATGAATCACAACACCGGCCAGATCGTGGCCATGGCGTCGTATCCGCGGTTCGACCTGCGTTGGTTCACCGGTGGCGTGAGCAAGGACAAGTTCGCCCAGATCTTCCCGCAAACCGATGACCCCGACCTGTCGATCCTCGTCAACAGAGCGGTGTCTGGTCGCTACAACCTGGGATCGTCGTTCAAGCCATTCGTCGCCTATGCGGCACTGAACTCGGGTCAGCTCGTGGGCGGTGCGAAGTATCGCTACGACGACCGCGGCTCCTACAAGTTGGAGAGCATTCCCGACGATCGCTGTCAGCAGGGCGTCAAGTGCGTCTTTCGTAATGCAATCTGTCGCGCCACTGGTTCGCCATGTCGATACGGCTTGGTCAACGTCGAAACCGCACTCGCGGTGTCGTCGGACGCGTTCTTCTACAAGATCGGCGAGCAAATCCTGACCGAGCGCGGTTATCAGCCGATCCTCGAACAACAGGTGCGACTGTTTGGATTCGGATCGCCGACGAACGTCGACCTGCCGAATGAATACGCCGGGACTATCCCGAGTAAGGCGTTGAAGAAGCGCATGGCCGATCTCGGTGCGATCTCCGAGGAGTCCGGCAGGGCGTATTACGTCGGAGACCAGATTCTCTTTTCGATCGGCCAGGGTCTCCTGTCAGCGTCTCCGTTGCAGGTGGCAAACGCCTACGGCGTGTTCGGCAATGGCGGAAAGCTCATGCAACCCCACGTCGTGCAGGCGGTCTTGTCGCCTGGGACGCCCGATTTGAAGCCGGGTCTCGCGGACGTCGCCCAAGCCAGCATCATCGATCGCTTCGACGATGACGACCCGGTATCGACGGTCGACATGACGGGCGAGAAGCGGACGCAATCGTTCGCGGACTGCAGCGAGTGATCACCGGACCCGGCGTGTTTTACGATTTTTACCACAAGACCACTGGTGAGTTGCTCTTCAAGGGGTATCCGTACAACGTGTTGCCGATCGCGGGGAAGACTGGCACGGCCCAAGGTTTGAACAACCTGCCGTGGAATGACTCGTCGGCGTTCGGCGCGTTCAGTCTGAGCGCAGACATCCGTATTCGGCGTTTGCATACCTCGAGAAGGCTGGTTTCGGATCACAGGGTGCGGCACCCGTCGTCAAATGTGTCTTCTTCGCGCTGTCGGGTCGTTACAAGATGGACTCAGTGGAAGTTGCTGAGCCGTTGAACGTGTCGAGCTCGCTCGCCGCGCCACCCGTCGGTCTCCGCAATCCCACGTGCCTCGCCGGAGGCAGATCGGACAGTCGAGACTGATGTCGTCCACGTTCGAACGCTTCCGACCGATCAGCGCCAAGCGCAATGCGACGGTGACGGGCAGCTACTCAGATCCGATCCGCAACATCGACTGGGTGCTCATGGGTTCGGTCATCTCGCTCATCGTGATCGGGTTGTTCACGGTGTTTTCGGCCACCTATCGACGACTCGCCGAGCAGGGATTTGATCCGTACGTCTACACACAGCGCCAGGCGATCTTCATCGTCGCTGCGGGCGTGGTGCTCGCGGGAATCATGGCGCTCGGTCACGACTGGTTCAGGACGCAGAGCGGTTTCTTCTTCGGGGGAGTGATCGTGCTGCTCGTGCTCGTCCTCGCGACGGGTGCGGTGACGGGTGGTGCACGTCTGGCGTTCGACCTCGGTCCGATTTCGATCCAGCCTGCCGAGCTCGCCAAGCCGGCCGTGTTGCTCGTCGTCGTCGGGTACTTGAGCGAGGCGACGACCGAACGCATCGATTGGCATCACTTCGTGATGACGATCTACATCGTGATGTTCCCAATCGGGCTCATCCTCATTCAGCCAGACCTCGGTTCTGCTTCGGTGATCGTCGCGGGAGTCGCCGGCGTGTTGTTTGTTGCAGGTGCACGCCGTCGATACATGGCGCTCATCGCGTCGTTGTCGGCCGCGACGATTGCGGTGACGTTTGCGGTGTTCCCGTACCAGCTTCGTCGTTTCGATGCGTGGATCAATCAGAACTCCTACGACAAGGACCTCGAAAAGATCGTGCTGCAGGTGCGGTTCGCCAAGCGCGCGGTGTCGACGGGCGGAATCTTCGGCAAGGGATACCTGGATGGTCCGCTGACGAACGGCAAGTACATCCCCGTGCAGTTCACCGACTTCCCGTTCTCTGCAATCGGCGAGCAGTTCGGGGCGATCGGGGGCGCCGTCGTGCTCGCGCTTTTCGGTGTCGTGTTGTGGCGTGTGTGGCGCATCGCGCAGATGGCTCGCGACCGGTTCGGCTACTTCCTCGTGACGGGAATCTTCACCATCCTCATGTGGCAGGTGTTCCAGAACATCGGAATGAGCATGGGCGTGACCCCGGTGAGCGGCCTCCCGCTGCCATTCATCTCTTATGGGGGATCCCACCTCGTGTCGAGTGCGATCCTCGTTGGGCTGGCCCAAAGCGTGCACATGCGCCGCTTGCGCTAGGGGAAAAAGCCCCGGCAAAGCGTCCCCCGAACCGTCATCGGCGGGTAGCCTGAAGGTCACGGACGGGCAGTCGCCCTTCCAAAGGTCGATATCGCGACTGCGAACCGGCCGATGAGATTCCCCCGAGTCCGTCGGCGAGGTGCGCGAGCGCGACGGCTGCGAGCGCGGATTGTTTCCCGCGCATGCCGCTGAAACACACGAAACGAGCAGGAAAATGAGTGAAGTCAACGCTGGGGCCTCTGGCCCTGAGCAGTCCGCAGGTGGCAATTCCCCCGCAAAGAAGCGTCGCCGTGGGCGTCGTGGTGGCAAGAACCGCAATCGCAACCGTCAGGCAGGAACGACGTCGTCCGCCGCGGTGCCGATGGAGCTGCCGGATCCGCCCGCGAGGGCAAGATGGTCAGCCCGCAGGCCGCGAGCGACGCGCTCGTGCGCAAGCCGCAGATTGGCGACACTCGTCCGGCACCCGTGATGGCACCCAAGCCCGAGGCCGCCAAGCCAGCCGCGGAGAAATCGAAGAGCAAGTCCCGTCGTGGCGGTCGCCGTGGCGGACGCAATCGTCGCCGTACCGGTGGTTCGGAAGCCATCGCCGGTTCCGATGCCGAATTGATCGAGCGTCGCAGGGGCAAGGAGCGCAACGGCAAGGCCGTCGGTCGCTACATGATGTGCGTGCAGGTGCGCGAGGAGTTCACGCAGGTGGCCATGCTCGAGGGTCGCTCACTCATCGAGCACTACGTCTCGCGTCCAGCCGACGACGAAACGCAGATCCACGGCAACATCTACCTCGGTCGCGTGCAGAACGTGCTGCCGGGAATGGAAGCCGCCTTCGTCGACATCGGCACCCAGAAGAATGCCGTGCTGTATCGCGGCGACGTCCAGTTCGACAAGGACGACGTCGTCGAGCAGGGTCCAGACCCGCGCATCGAGCAGGTGCTCAAGTCGCGCCAGTTGATCCTCTGTCAGGTGACGAAGAACCCGATCGGCGCCAAGGGTGGACGTCTCACACAGGAAGTGTCGTTGCCGGGTCGATTCGTCGTCTTGATTCCAGACTCGCGCACGTACGGCATCTCCAAGCGACTTCCCGAAGGGGAGCGTCGTCGTCTGCGCGGCATCCTCGATCGCATCAAGCCCGAGGAGCACGGCATCATCGTGCGCACCGCGGCGGAAAACGCAACGGAACACGAGTTGACGACCGATCTCACCCGACTGCTCGAACAGTGGGCGACGATTCGTGAAGCCGCGACGAAGGCGAATTCGCCGACGCTGCTGTATCGCGAGCCACCACTTGCCGTGCGCGTCATTCGTGAAGAGTTCTCGAGCGACTATCGCGGCATCATCATCGACGACCGTGCCTGTACACCGAGGTCCGCGACTACATCCAGGCATTCAACCCGGAGTTCGCCGATCGCGTGGAGTACTACGACCAGTCGACCGAAGGCCTCGCGCTCTTCGAGCAGTACCGCGTGCACGAGCAGTTGCGCAAGGCCCTCGACAAGAAGGTCTGGTTGCCATCGGGTGGTTCGCTCATCATCGAGCACACCGAGGCGCTCACCGTCATCGACGTGAACACCGGCAAGAACGTCGGCAAGTCCAACCTCGAAGAGACCGTGTTCCACAACAACCTCGAGGCCGCCGACGAGATCGCACGCCAGTTGCGCCTGCGCGACATCGGTGGAATCATCGTCATCGACTTCATCGACATGGAGGTTCGTGAGAATCGTCGTCGAGTGCTCGAGGCATTCAAGGACGCCCTTGCGCGCGACAAGACGCGCACCCAGGTGTTCGAGATCTCCGAGCTCGGCCTCGTGGAGATGACCCGCAAGCGCATCGGGGAGGGGTTGCTCACCAACTTCGCCGACCCGTGCGTGGTCTGTGAAGGCCGCGGGGTCACCCTCGATTTGTCGATGTTGGACTAGTTCGCAAGCGCCGGAGACTGGTTGGAGAGCCAGAATCGGCACGGATAGAGTAAAGGACCGCTATGTACGCAGTGATCGCAACCGGAGGCAAGCAAGAGAAGGTGACCAAGGGCCAACAGGTCCAGGTCGAACTCTTGGGCGCCGCAGATGGCTCCGAGGTGAAGTTCACCCCGGTGCTCGTCGTCGACGGCTCCACCGTGTTGTCGACCAAGTCGGAGTTGTCGAAGGCGACCGTGACTGCAAAGGTCATCGGCCAGGCAGCCGGCCCGAAGGTCGATGGTTTCACCTACAAGCGCCGCACGAACCAGCGCCGTCGCTTCGGTCATCGCCAGAAGTACTCGCTCATCGAAATCACGTCAATCGCGAAAGGCTGAACCATGTCAAAGACCAAGGGTGGCGGCTCAACCAAGAACGGCCGCGATTCAAATGCACAGCGTCTCGGCGTGAAGGTGTTCGACGGTACGTCGATCACCGCAGGCACCATCTTGATCCGTCAGCGTGGCACCAAAGTTCACCCCGGCAAGAACGTCGGTCGTGGCAAGGACGACACCCTGTTCGCACTCGCTGCGGGCAACGTGAAGTTCGGTGAGCGTCGTGGCCGCAAGGTCGTCGACGTTCTTCCTTCCGCCTGACGTCGTCGTCTAGGTGACGTCGATTCCCTTCGGGAGTCGACTCTCGTCAAATCCGAGTAGTGCCTGACCTTGTCGGCACGCGTACCTATCGGTCATTCCACCGACGAATCCGACCGCATCGTGAAACGCCTCATCGCTGCGCACGGGCGCGATTCGGGTGTGCGATGGCGACCCACCGAGCATGAGCTCTGGATGTGATGCGTAGTGCTCGACGAGCGCACGAAGCAGATCGATCACCGACTTGGCCTGCGCACGTGATGCATCGCGCATGTAGATGTTGTCGTAATTGAACTGACGGAACGCCGCGAGCGCCTCGGCTTCGTTCGGTTGCATCCCGATGCGACCGGTTTCTTGGGTCGCACG
>RFNE01000240.1 GCA_009927375.1 Actinomycetota bacterium
AAAAGGTGACCGCGCTCAAGATTCGACTCACCGCAAGTGCGATTCTCGCGCTTCCCGTGTTCATCGTCTCGATGTTCACCCAACTGCAGTTCACCAACTGGCAGTGGTGGGCACTCGTCTTTTCTGCCCCTGTCGTGACATGGGGTGCGTGGCCGTTCCATCGCGCCGCACTGATGAATGCCCGGCATCGATCGACGACGATGGACACGCTCATCTCGCTCGGTGTCGTTGCGGCAACGGCCTGGTCGGTCTGGGCATTGATTTGGGGCGATGTTACGACGCACGTAGGCATGGACATGTCTGGTGGCATCCACGTGTACTTCGAAGTCGCAGTGTCGGTGACGGTCTTCCTCCTTGCAGGCAGATACTTCGAAGCGCGGGCGAAGCGTCGCGCGGGCGATGCACTTCGTGCCCTTCTTGCGCTCGGAGCGCGTCAGGCAGTCGTCCTGCGTGACGGCGAAGAAGTAGTGATTGATGCAGCGAAGGTCAAGGTCGGAGATCGACTGGTGGTGAGGCCAGGTGAGACGATCGCTGCTGACGGAATCGTTGAAGAAGGCAACTCCTCGATTGATGCGTCGATGTTGACTGGTGAGAGTGTTCCGGTCGACGTAGGTCCGGGTTCGAAGGTCACGGGTACGACGACGAACCTCACCGGACGATTGATTGTCAAGGCTCGGCGAGTCGGCGCCGACTCCACGTTCGCCCAGATGACGAAATTGGTCAGAGATGCGCAGACCACGAAGGCCCCGGTGCAAAGGCTGGCCGACCGAGTGAGCAGTGTGTTTGTGCCGACGGTGATTCTGATCGCAGTGGGAACGTTTGCAGCCTGGTATTTCCTCGGTGACTCAACTGACCAAGTCTCGGATGCATTCACCGCTGCTGTTGCGGTGTTGATCATTGCCTGTCCTTGTGCTCTCGGACTTGCAACTCCAACTGCACTCATGGTTGGAAGCGGTCGTGCAGCTCAGATGGGAATTGTGATCAAGGGAGTGGACGTCCTCCAAAGCACGCGTCGTATCGACACCGTCGTGTTCGACAAGACCGGGACCGTGACCACGGGGGTGATGCAGCTCGTTGATGTCATCGTCGCTGACGGCGTTGCGCGTAATGAGGTGCTGTTGCTGGCTGGCTCGTTGGAACATGCGAGTGAGCACCCAGTTGCAAGAGCAATCGCGCAGGCTGCGCGAGCGGAACTCGGTTCGCTCGATCACGTGAGCCAGTTTGAATCGCTGCGGGGCTTGGCACGACGGGAGTTGTTGCGGCGAGGCGCGTCATCGTCGGAGGAGAGGCATTGTTCAGCAAGCAACTTGTGCTCGTGTCGAAGCAGCTGCGTGAAGCACTCGTTTCGGCTCGCGAGTCGGGGAATACGGCAGTTCTCGTCGGGTATGACGGCTCTGCGAAGGGTGTTTGCGTCGTTGCGGACCGACCGAAGCCAAGCAGTGCCACGGCGATTAGCGACCTGCGCAACCTGGGACTTCGACCGGTGCTGCTCACCGGCGACAACCGTGAGACGGCGATCGCCGTGGCGTCACAGGTCGGAATCGAGACGGACGATCAACATGTGATCGCTGGTGTGTTGCCAGCCGACAAGGTGCGTGTCGTCGCAGACCTGCAGGAGCGCGGCTATGCGGTCGCGATGGTCGGTGACGGTGTCAACGATGCGGCGGCACTCGCACAGGCAGACGTTGGGATCGCAATGGGAACTGGAACCGACGTCGCGATGCACGCAAGTGACCTCACGATCGTGAGCGGGGACCTTCGACTCGTGTCGGATGCAATTCTCTTGTCACGCGCGACGTTGCGGACGATCAGCGCGAACGTGTTCTGGGCTTTCGCCTACAACACGGCAGCGATCCCGATTGCTGCAACCGGATTGTTGAACCCGATGTGGGCCGGTCTGGCAATGGCGTTTTCGAGCGTCTTCGTCGTGAGTAACTCGCTTCGTCTGCGAACGGCGAAACTCACGCCACAGACCGCGTTCGTGCACGCAACTCGCTGATCGCCTCTCGTCTCCAGGTTCGAGCGGTCCGAAGCTGGACGCCATGCTGTCGTGCAATCTCTTCGACGGTCATTCCATCGGCGAGTTGTCGAAGGATCAACAAGTTCTGTGGCGAGAGAGATGAAGAAGCGTGGTCCAACGCGTCATTGAGAACCATGGCAGCGGTCTCATCGGGTCGGGGTGCTGGAACGTGTGACATTGATTCGGTGTCGCACAGTTGGACCGTGTAGCGCTGATATCTAGTCGGCTGGACGAATGCGTAGTACTCGCTGTCGCGTACGAGATTCGAGGCGACCTTTGCTGGTCTGCGCTCTGTCGGGTAGGTGCGGATCAGCATCCACGCATGGGAGATGATCTCGGTGAGAGCCTCGTCGAATCCTCCAACGGTGATCTTTCCCCGTCGGCGCGCCACGGCGATGAGCGGTGGGAGAAGTCGCTGAAGCACTATTCGTGCGGCGAGTTCGTCGGTTGCTGCTCGTTCTACGAGGAGGAAGAGATAACGGTCGGCAACTGAGTCTTTGGGGTCGCGACCGAACCCTGCGTTGTTGAGAACCTCGTCCAGGTGTCCGATTGGCGACTTGGGAAGGCCCCACGTGTTCACTCGTCGTACCGCGTGTCGAGCGGTGGAGAGCCTACGCCATTCAGCTCCGAGGTCTCGGAGCATTGGGCTGGATCCGGATGGGTGTGTGAGGAGTGAGTGTGTGCGGGTTGTGGTTGGTGTGGTCATGGAGACATCGTCCGCATGACCATCACCGGAACTCAGTCCGCGATTCTCACCGCAGTTCTCACCGCGAGAAATTTCGCGTCTAGGGTGTGCGCATGCGCATCGTCTTGCCGTCGGGAACCCAGGCGTCGGTGGGCTTGGTGGACAAGGCCGCCATGGGTCTGGTCATCGCCCCGGACATCTTTGGCCTGCGACCGTTGTTCGACGACATGGTCGAGCGGTTCGCCCGAGAGTGGCAGATGTCAGTGATCGCGGTCGAGCCGTTCCCGGGGCAGACGCTTTCGGAAGAGATTGCCGATCGGTTTGCCGCAGCCGCACACCTCGATGACGAACTTCATCTGCGCGACCTCACGGAGGCCGCCGATTACCTCGGAACTTCGCGAGTCGGACTGATGGGGTTCTGTATCGGTGGGATGTACTGCTTCAAGGCAGGACGGTCTTCGCGTTTCGATCGAATCGCCTCGTTCTACGGAATGATTCATGTTCCTGAGGCGTGGGCTGGCCCCGGCCAAGGAGATCCAATCGAGCAGCTACGCGCAGGCCACCCCGATCGAGTGCTTGCGCTGATTGGTACTCAGGATCCGTATACACCGCCGGATCACGTCAACGAACTCCGCGCGGTTGGGGTGACGGTTCGTGAGTATCCGGAGGCCGTGCATGCATTCGCCCACGATCCAGCGCGACCCGTTCATCGCCCTGATGATGCTGCGGACGCGTTCAGCGCAACCCGCAATTGGTTACTGGGGAACTAACTCGAACGGACTTCGAGTCGATCCCGCATCAAGATGTGATAGCGGCGATCGTGCTGCTCGAGCCATCCGAGGCGAATGAAACTGGCGATCGCCTTGTTGACGCGCTCGCGTGAAGCGCCGACCATGCCCGCAAGTTCCTCTTGGGTGACGGGAAGAACAAATTCATCCTTCCCACCGGAGAGTTCGAGTAGTCGCTTGGCGGTACGACCAGTGACGTCGAGGAAGACGCTGTCGGAGAGCACCTCGTCCATCGTGCGCAGTCGGGTGGCAAGAAGTTTCGCCACACCCCACAGCATTGCGGGGTTCGAGCGCATGTGCTCGACGACCGGACCGTACGGAATGCGAAGGACGGTGGATGTCTCGATTGCTCGAGCCATGGCGGAGCGGGCTCCATTGTCGAGGAGACCGAGCTCGCCGAAGAGGTCACCAACTTCCATGAGCGCGAGAACGCTCTCGCGGGCATCGAGTGGCTTGTTGTCGACTGCGATTGCAATGCGACCACTGAGCACGACGAACAGAGCATCGGGCGCATCACCTTCGCTGAAGAGAACGTCTCCGCGCTGCAGTTGTTGCGTTGTTGCACTCGATGCGATGGTCGAGAGGGCAGCAGAAGGTGTCTCGGCGAAAAAGGAGGTTTGAGCAAGGATTTCTTCGTGTTTCATGCGGGTTTGACGGTACTACCCTTAAGCGTCGTGGCAACCGCAGCGAACGAAATTGTTTGGACGGTTGTCGTTGCGGCAGGGACGGGCACCCGTTTCGGTGGGCAAAAGCAATATGCCTTGATCGGTGATCAGCGAGTGCTCGATTGGTCAATTGAAACCGCACGGTCGGTCAGTGATGGCGTGGTCGTGGTCGTTCCATCTGAAGACGTCGCGCGCGAAGGTGGGTGGCCGGTGGAAAGACGAGAAGTGAGTCCGTTCGTAACGGGCTCGGTGCGGTTCCAGCCGAAGCAACCATCATTTGCGTGCACGACGCAGCGAGACCCTTCGCGAGCGAGCATCTCTACAGAGAGGTCATCGCCCAAGTAGTGGGTGGCGCTGATGGTGCGGTCCCTGGCTCCCCGTCACCGACACGATCAAGCAGGTGTCTTCGGCCAATGTCGTCGTTGCGACTCCTGATCGGTCGTCGCTCGTGGCCGTGCAGACACCGCAGGCGTTTCGCGCAACCACGTTGCGCGAGGCCCATCGACTCGGAGCAGACGGAACAGATGACGCCGCCCTCGTGGAGCGCGCAGGTGGAAGAGTCGTCGTGGTCGTCGGCGAGGAAATGAATCGAAAACTGACGACGCCACAAGATCTCGAGTGGGCGCGCTCGAACGCTCGAAGCGAGGTGTGACCGTGTCGCAACACGAGATGCGCGTCGGACAGGGATTCGACATTCATCGATTCGAGGCCAGTCCCTCAGGAAAGAAGCTCATCCTCGGTGGAGTCACTTTTGAGGGTGAGCGTGCGCTCGTGGGGCACAGTGATGCCGATGCGATTGCACACGCAGTGGCCGATGCGCTCCTTGGAGCTGCAGGTCTTGGCGACATTGGCGAACACTTTCCCGACACCGACCCAAAGTGGAGTGGAGCAAATTCCATCGACATCCTGCGCAGCGTTGCGGCGATGTTGGTCAAACAGGGCTATCGCATCCACAACGTCGATTGCAGCGTGGTGTGTGAGCGCCCGAAACTTGCGCCGCATCGAATTGCGATGCAAGAGAACCTGTCAGGTGCAGCAGGTGCGCCAGTGACGGTCAAAGGTCGTCGCGCAGAGGAACTTGGTGCGCTCGGTCGAGCCGAAGGCATTGCTTGCTTCGCGGTTGCATTGATTTCGAAAGATCACGCGTGAAGCCGCGCAACGAAAGAGGGTCGTCACGCAAGCCGGGTCGTCGGCCAGAGCGCAGTCGAAGCCCACAGCGAAGCACCGCACCGCGCGGCGCACGGGATGACAAGGGACTTGGTGGGACGCAGATCGAGGGGCGTCAAGCAGTGCGGGAACTTCTCCTGGCTGGACGGAGACGCGTGCACGAGATCCTCATTTCTGAGGAACTTGACGAGAATCCGGTGATGAGCGACATCCTCGAGCTTGCCCGTGATCAACGCGTCCCGGTGCGCAAGATTGCGAGGCGTGAACTCGAGCGAGAGGCTCGCAGCGAGGCCCCACAGGGCGTGATCGCGTTTGCTCAGGAACTCAGCGAGTCAGACCTCGCTGACTTCGTTGCTGGTTCGTCGGCGAAGAAGAAGCCCTTCCTGATCGCAGTCGATGGCGTGACCGATCCGGGAAATCTTGGTGCGATTTTGCGGTCCTGCGATGGTGCGGGCGTGGATGGCGTGATTTTGCCGAAGCATCGAGCGGTGCACGTGACTCCAACCGCGGCAAAGTCTGCTGCTGGTGCGGTCGAGTATGTACCGATGTGCATCGTCGGTGGGCTACCTACTGCGCTTCGACAGCTCAAGGAAGCAGGTGTGTGGATCGTTGGTCTCCACGATTCGGCAGACAAGAGCATCTTTGACCTTGGAGATCTCGCCCTCGAACCGATCTGTCTTGTACTCGGAGCTGAAGGTCCTGGCTTGTCGCGACTCGTGCGTGAGCGATGTGACGTGCTCGTCAGTATCCCGATGCTCGGCTCGTTGTCGTCACTCAATGTTTCGGCAGCAACAGCGCTTGCGACGTACGAAATCGTTCGTGCACGCAGGGCGTAGCATTGTCGTCCGAAGCAAAGTACGAAAGT
>RFNE01000113.1 GCA_009927375.1 Actinomycetota bacterium
CGCGGACTTCTGCATCAAGCATGTCAGGTGTGGTGTCTTCGAGCAGCCGAGCGCCATAGCCAAGTCCTTCGACGACGGAGATCAGTCGCTCAGATGTGATGGATGGGTTGGCGATCGACACACGAGCTGACTCGGCGGCAAAGTTGACCGTTGCCGCTACCCCATCAAGGGCGGTCAGGCCCCGTTCGATGTTCATCGCGCAGGCGTTGCACGTCATCCCGGTCAGGGAGAGGTCGATGGTGCGCTCGTCTGTCATTCGTGGGTCGCCAGGGGATCGAACCCTGGACCTGCGGATTAAAAGTCCGTTGCTCTACCAACTGAGCTAGCGACCCGAGGGCGTACCGGAACTCGACGCACACACTGCCTCGAGATGCGAAACGACCGCATTCATAGGCTAGTTCGCTGAATTCGAATGAGTCGGGAATGTGACCGACGTTCAACCAATGCGGGAAATCAATACTGCAGAAGCGCTGAACTGCAGCGACACTGCGATGACGGTGAGCACGTGCCAGAGCTCGTGGAATCCAAACACTTCTGGTTTCAGCGTTGGCCACTGTTTGTAGAACAAGACCGCACCAAGCGAAAAGATGATGCCGCCCGCTGCGTACAAAGACAGTCCCACGCCGCCGATGTATTCATACGCCCACGGGATGACGAAAACGACGGCCCAACCGATGACGAGATACATCGCCGCAGCAGTCTTTCTCCCCCGCCATCGAACCTTCAATGCAATTCCGATTGATGCAGAAATCCAGATAAGGAACAAGTACGCGACTCCGAGCGCTCGCGGAAGCGCAAGGAGACATACCGGGGTGTAGGTCCCTGCGATGAGCACGTACACCATGCTGTGATCGACACGCTGCATGACTCGTTGCGCTCGTTCGCTTCGTGTAAACAAGTGGTAGCTAGCCGACGTGGCGAACAGTGCGCAGAGCGATGCTGCGTAGATCGTGACTGCAATCGTGGCGATCGTTCCTCGCGCTGCCACGATCAAAGCGACTCCTGCTGGAATCGTGATGAGCGTTGCGCCTCCGTGTATTCGGCCTCGCCACCTCGGTCGCCAACGACCAGTCACGTGATGAAACACCGGGCGATGCGGCAATTGAGGCCTCCTGTTCGACAGCGTAACCTCGGGGAATGGCCTACAACTTTGATCGATTCCTTCGATATGACGAGATGGTCGACTGGCTCAATGATGCTGCTCGTCGCTACCCATCGCTCCTCACCGTCGAGTCCTATGGAAAGTCGCACCTTGGCCGCAGTTTGATGCTTGCCACCATCACGGATTCGACGACGGGGACTCACGACACGAAGCCTGCTCACTGGATTGACGCCAACATCCATGCAACCGAAGTCACCGGCGGTGTGGCGGCCCTCTACGTCATTCAGTACCTCCTCGAGAACTTCAAGACCGATCGACACGTTCGCGAGGCCCTCAGTACGAGGACGTTCTACATCGCACCTCGCGTCAACCCCGACGGTGTCGAAGACGCCTTGGCAGATTCACCCCAATTCCACCGCTCGAGCGTTCGTCCGTGGCCATGGCGAGACGGATTCAGGTGGCCAGGCCTCCACATTGGAGATTGACGGCGATGGGACGGTTCGCACGATGCGCATTGCCGATCCTGACGGCGCATGGGTCGAACATCCCCGCGAACCACGAGTGATGGTTCCCGTTGGTCCACTCGGCGTCGAACCAGGTGTCACTCGATATCGCCTGCTCGATGAGGGAACGATCGAGAATTTCGACGGTTTCACCATTCCGATGCCACGCGATCCAGCGGGCCTCGATCTGAACCGCAACTTCCCTGCAGGTTGGGGAACACAGGTTCTCGGGTCGGGTGACCACCCAATGTCCGAACCTGAAGTTGATGCACTTGTGCGCGCGGTGTCAGCGCGACCGAACGTTTGCGGATACAACGCATTCCATACTGCTGGTGGATTTCTCTTGCGCCCGAGTAGTACCCGCGCGGATTCAACCTTGCCTCCGTTTGATCTCTGGGTCTTCAAAGAACTTGCCAAGACCGGAACGGAACTCACCTCGTATCCCGCTCATTCGGTCTATGAAGACCTCACGTGGGACAAGAGCGATACGATGAGCGGCGCCGGTGACGACTGGGCCTACGAACATCTTGGAGTGTTCGGATGGACGACGGAGTTCTGGGACGCGATCTACCACGCAACCGGTGAGCACTCCCCGACTGACATCTGGTACGTAGGTCCAACTCCAGACCAAGAACTTGCAGTCTGCGCATGGAGCGATCGTCATGCACCGGGCTCATATGCCCATTGGAAGCGATTCAACCATCCGCAACTTGGAGCGATCGAGATCGGCGGTGCGGACTGGTTCCACATCTGGTCGAATGCGCCCAGTTCGAAGCTGAAGACCGAAGTCGAACCACACGCAAAGTTCGCGGTGTATCAAGCACTCGCGTCGCCCCGTCTGGAAATCAAAACCCTTGACGCAACTCGCCGTGGCGCCGAAACCTGGAGCGTGCGCGTTGGTATCGCAAATACCGGATGGCTGTCTACCGATGTAACTGCATGGGCCAAGAAGCATCACATCGTTCTGCCTGCCACCGTGACGATCTCGGGTGTAACTGTCGTGGACGGTTCGACGAGGACAAAAGTTGGTCAGCTCGACGGCAGGGTGAAGTTCAGGGTGAGCGGTGACGCAAAATCTGACGGCACCCCAGACCGGGCATCACACACGTGGTTGGTGACTGGCAAATCTGGTGACGTCGTCACCGTGCGTGCGGAGCATCAACGGGCAGGAAGCGCTTCAGCAACCATCGTTCTCGAATAAGCACGATGTGAGCGAATCGCTCGAAAAGCGATGAAGGTCGCTGCCGGCACGATGATCACGTTCGGCGCAGACACAAAGACGTCGTCAATCATCACTCCATAGGCAAACCACGCCGCGGACATCACCGCGATGATCGCGTATGTCGCTACGGACACCCCTGTGAGATGACTCGTTCGTGCAGCGCGCACCACCTGCGGGATGATTCCCGTGGATCCAACGGCAACAGCGATGAGGGCAAGAAGCGTCGGCGAAAGGGACAGCGACAAGAAAGAAACGACAACAACACCGACTTCAACGAATGCCACTCGTTGCAATGTGACCGCCCGATGAGCAACCATCTTGGCGATCACGATCCCGAAGCCAATGATGGTCATCACGTTGGCCATCACGACGAGATAGGTCTGTGCGTGGAACCCGTACGTCATCCAGAGGATCGAACCTGCAAATCCCTGCATCTGGGATGGGGCAGAAACTCCCTCGACGGTGTTGCGAGCGACCACGCGATACGCCTGCGGAACCGTGCAGATGAACGAGAGCGAGATGCACACCAGGCTGAATACGTCGCGTAAATCCACCTTGCAACCTTAGGTGCTGAGGTTTACCGTGGTTCAGCCATGTACACGACGTATGCCATGACGTTGGCCACCAAGAAGTGGACCGAGGGAACTCGAACTCAATTAGTCGAGCGAGTCGAAAATTGGCGGCAACAACAGTTTCCGGCGGACAAACTTCCAGGAAACATTCGAATCCGAACGCGACATTCGCCAGACGACGAGGTCTATCGACTTGCCGTGGAGACCACCGATGTCGCTTCATCGTTCAAAAAGACGACAATCCTCACGGTTGCACCGAACAATGGGCGGCTCGCCTTTGACATTCGCGTTCACAATGAACCAGGCCGCGACTCAATCGTTCCGAGAAAGCGCGCCGAGTTGCCGCCGAGAGCCGTGATTGAGCTGGCTTGTGCCATCGCCAACATGATCGAGGTCTACGACGCTGAACGCCGAGTCGCACCAAGCGTCCGAACATTGGCGACGAGTCTCGACGGTGAAGCACTCGCAGCCGACGTTCTCAGCGCACCAACACGGCGACTTCCGATCATCGTCGAGTCGACAATCGGTAAATCCCCGGAGTCCACACTGACCAGCACACTCGCCATCGACTTGGTCGGCATCGCACATGTCGTTCATGTCACCTCAACTGATGCAATCGCTGGCTTCAATCAGTTCTTCGGTTCGGTGATCCTCGATCGCAACTATGTCTCGATCTTGTGGCCAAAGCCTGAGCACCCGTCCACGATCGCTACGAGTCAGCCGAGCCGTGAACAGATCGTCGATCCGATTCTTGCGGCAGCCGCTCTCCAGCCCCCACTAGCGGTTCAACCACAACCGAGAGCGGTGAATCAGTCGCGACCGACATCCCAACAAACCGCCGACACGAGCACGGCCACCCAACTCGCGATGCTGCGTCACGAAATCGAGGAGCATCGACTCCACATCGAACAGCTCGATGAAGAACTGGAGCGAACAGAGAACGATCGTGATGAATTTTCTGAATTGCTCGAAGAGGAGCAGATCCGAGTTGAAGAGTTGACCACTGAGATTTCGCTCCTTCGTGGACGACTCAGCGCAGTCATCCTCCAGGCAGTCGATCTCGAGGCTGAACTGGAGCGAGCGAAGCCAGAACGCGTACTTCGGCGAGTGCTCGATGCAGTGAACCGTGCACGAACCGAATGCGTGAATCTTGAGTTCGCTCGGAGCGCATTTGAAACGGCGGACAAGCTTCAAGGTCCGAATCCACGCGATGTCCTACACGACTTGAAAGCACTCGATTCCGCTGTCGCCGCGTGGCGCTCTGACACATTCCCATCGGCCGGCCTCACTTCATATCTCCGTGACACTTCTGGCCTTGACTTCGTCGCTCGTATCGGCGAAGACACCATCAACCGCCATGGTTCGTGGTACACGATCACGCACAATGGCGAGTCGCTGCACATCGGTGCGCATCTCAGGGCAGGAAAGAACCGAACGCTGAACCGCATCTACCTACACGTCGATTCGAACAGGAAGCGGATCGTCGTCGGCAAGATCGTCGCTCACGGCCCCGACAGCACGAGTTGACATTGTCTCGCTGACAAGCGTGTCGCCTAACATCCGACCATGCCTTCTCCCGTCTATCAACTGTCTGACAACTACATCGAACGACTTGCTGCTCTCGATCCCGGTGCGGCCACCTATATGGGAATCGCAGGGTACGACGACAAGATGACCGACTTCAGCCCGGCCGGTCACGCGGCTCGCGCGGAACTTGACGCGACCACCCTTCGAACGCTGAAGACACTTGACACCTCAGATCCTGCCGACCGTCTTGCCGCGGGCGTCCTACGCGAGGCACTGGAGATGAACGAGGCCGATTACGCAGCCAATGAACATCTTCGGTCGATCCGCATCATTGCAGGTGACGTCGATTCCGCTCGCTCGGTATTCGATCTCATGCCCACGGACACCGCAAGCGACTGGGAAACCATTGCAGGCCGACTCTCTCAGGTTCCCGCGGCGTTCGATGGAATGTGTGAATCCTGGAAACTCGGCGTCGAACGAGGAGCGGTCGCCCAGCGCCGTCAAGTTCTCGCGCTCAGTGAGCAACTCGCAACATGGGCCGGCCTGCGTGGGAGTAGCGGATTCTTCAACCAGTTTGTTGAAGGTGCCGCTGGAGTTGCAGGTGCTCCAATAGAACGCCTTCGATCACTTGCATCCGAAGCGTCAAGCGCACTCGCACGAACCTCTGCATACCTGGAGCGCGACTATGCCCCACAATCCGAAGACCGCAATGGCGTTGGACCCGAGCGCCACGCACTCGCGCGCCGTCGTTTCATGGGGATGGTCGTCGATGCACAAGACGCCTACGCGTGGGGCACGAACGAAGTGCTGCGCCTAGATGCCGAACTTGCTCGCGTCGCCCGCGAGATCAAGCCAGGGGCCACGCTCGACGAAGTTCGACACGACCTCGACACCGATCCCTCAAAGGCCGTCCACGGAGAGGACCAACTTCGCGACTGGCTTCAGGAACTCATGGATGATGCAATGGGATTCCTCGTCGATAACGCACACTTCGACATTCCCCCCGTCATCCAAAGAGTCGAAGCGATGATCTCCCCGCCTGGTGGAGCTGCCGCGATGTACTACACCGGACCAAGCGAAGACCTCACACGTCCCGGACGAACCTGGTACCCAGCAAATGGCAGAACGATGTTCCCGAAGTGGAGTGAACCAACGACGGCCTACCACGAAGGAGTACCGGGCCATCACCTTCAGGTCGCGATTGCCACAATGAACTCGAAGTCGCTTTCTCGATTCCAGCGAAACACCTTCGTGTCCGGACATGGAGAAGGCTGGGCCCTCTATGCAGAGCGGCTGATGGATGAATTCGGTTTCCTCGAGAACCCCGAGTATCGGTTGGGCTATCTCTACGCTCAGGCGTTCCGTGCTGCGCGAGTCGTGATTGACATCGGCGTCCATTGTGGGTTTGCGATTCCTGCAGAATTCGGCTGGCATGCCGGCGAACAGTGGACGCCAGAACTCATGTTGGAATTCCTCTCGGCGCGTTCGTCAAGTGACGACGAGTTCAACAAGTCTGAAATCAACCGCTATCTCGGCTGGCCAGGTCAGGCAATCAGCTACAAGCTCGGCGAGCGGGTGTGGCTCGACTTGCGCGACGAAGCAAAAAGCCAAGCATGGTTCGTCATTCGACCTGAAGAAGTGGCACGCCCACGGACTCGGCCTCGGAAACCTTGGGCTGGATTTGCTCAAGAGCGAGATGGCGCGCTTCTAGGGAACGACGACGACTTTCGTTCCTGGTTTTGCCCAGGAATACATAAAGCGTGCATCGGCGGTTGAAGAGCGAAGACAACCGCTCCCCTTGAACGCACCCAATTCCTCCACCGTTTGCATTGGCTTTCCGTTTCGAACGGGGATCTCATGAAATCCGATGTTGCCGCCGTTACGCCCGATCGCGAACCGTGTCATATATCGGAACGTCACTCCAGGTAATTCGGGGCTGAATGACGACAATGACTGACTGAAAACTGAATACGTGCCCGGCTTTGGTTGTCCCTTCATTCCTGACACGGGGAAAGTTCGAATGACCATCTCGCCCCCATCAACCACCCATACGTGTTGCTGACGGATCGAATACACGGCTCGACGACCTGTTCCCGAGCGCTCGGGAATCGGCCGCTCGACGAGCGTCGTCGTGGTCGTGGTGTCCTCGACCGACACGGGCACGCTGGTTGTCGTTGAATCCTCGGCATGTGCGACCGCAGAGCCAGCAAGCGTGACGCAACACGCCGCGACAAGTGTCCGCAGAATCATGTCTCGGACTCTAATTCTGTGTGGGCGTCAGTGTGACCTCACGGTAAGTTTCAGGTTGCCATGTCGATGCTTCGCTTTAGTTTTGGAACCATGGGTTCTGGAAAGAGCACCCTCGCCCTGCAAATCCACCACAACATGACGTCACGTGGAGTTCCTGGACTCCTGTTGACGAAGCTCGATCGTGACGGAGCACAGGTGACCAGTCGACTCGGAGTGTCTGCGCCAGCGATCGATATCGCATCGGATTTCGACCTCTTTGAACTCATCAAGTCGAGAATGCCGGTGCAATTCGTCGTCTGTGACGAGGCGCAGTTCTACACACCAGAACAATGCGACCAACTCGCGCGTGTCGTCGACGAGCTCAGCGTCGACGTCTTCGCATTCGGACTCATCACCGACTTCCGCGGCCTGCTCTTTGAAGGAACGAAGAGAATGCTCGAACTCGCCGACCAGCGCAATGAAATGCAGGTCGAAGCTCGCTGCTGGTGTGGGGAGCGCGCAAACAACAATGCTCGACTCGTCAATGGAAGAATCGTCTACGAAGGTGAAACCGTGATCGTCGGTGACACCGACAAGGTGATGAGTGAGCCGCTCTTCGGCGACGAAGTTCGTTACGAACTACTGTGTCGTCGCCATTACGTTGCTGGAGACATTGGTCCGTCGAAGTAGCGCTCGCGAACCAACACCGCAAGCACAATGAGGCCGATGCCAATTGCATTGCCGATGTAGTCGCCGAGTTGCCGATCGCGAATGTCGGTAAACATCGGCTGCAATGTCTCAACTGCCATCGCCCATCCCGCGAGGAAAGAGAGTGATCTGAGAACGTCGGCTGATTGACGAAGGGCCCACCACCACACGCAGCTTGCCATCGCCCACAACAGCACATGGAGATCGAGATCTCCGCTCGGTCGAACATCCATCACTTTCGAGGTAACACTCGAATTCGACGTCATGAAGAAGCTAATGATCGATGACCACCACGTGGTCGGAGAATCAGTCCACATGAGTCCAGTGAGCAGTGCGGTGAAGACGACTGCGACGACTATTCGACTGCGTCTTGCCATCAA
The DNA here is from genome assembly GCA_009927375.1 of Actinomycetota bacterium. Lineage (GTDB taxonomy): Bacteria > Actinomycetota > Acidimicrobiia > Acidimicrobiales > Ilumatobacteraceae > UBA3006. The sequence continues at coordinate 8,244 of RFNE01000113.1, forward strand.
CTAGCCAATGCGAACGGCGCGCTTGACTGGCCTGTCCCATCCGGGCTGACCGGTTGGACGCGGACTTGGCCACAAGCCGGGACCCATCTCGAGAATCCCATGGTGTGCGCCGTAGTCACCAAGCAAGTTGAGGAATGGTTCCGCTGGAAAGGCTTCAGGGCCACGAACCCCAGTTGCATTCCACGTCCCATTCGACAACAGTTCGAGTGCAACCACGGGACAGATCGCGGTCTGCCACAAGACAGCCTGCGAGCCCCAATCCCTCATCGTCGTCTCGTTGTCTGCAACGTGATACAGGTAAACCTCGCGCGGCGCTCCGTCGTAGGTTCCCCTCACCCACGTCCCTGCACACGTCTTGCCGTGCATGAGGTGACCAAGCTTTGCCGGATTCGGAAGTACGGCAGCGAGTACGTCCCGTGGTGCGACCGACACATCACCGACGCGAACGTGCTCCTTGCTGTCGAGCCCGAGATACGCAAAGGTCTTCAACCAGTCGATGAATTCGGCACCGAGCGAATACTTGAAGGTCACTCGATTGCAGTTGATCTCTCGCGGAATGAGAAGAACTTCTTCGTGTTCTACGTTGACACATTCATACGGTCCGATTCCTGCAGGAAAGTGGAAGACCTCTGGCTCACTGAAGCAATCGGTGGTGAAGAGTCCGCGGTTGGCCTCCCAGACGATCGGGGGGTTGAGGCATTCTTCGATCGTGGTCCAAATCGAGAAAGTTGGTGCGAAATCCAACCCATCGATCGAGAGATTCGATCCATCGCGTACTCCAATTTCATCGATCGTGTCGAAGAGGTTGTCTGCCGCATATCGAGCAAAGATGTCGCTGAGTCCTGGTTCGACACCCATTCCAACGAGCGCAAGAATTCCTCGTTCTCTCCACTCGGAGTCCGAATCGAGTTGATCTTTGCCCAATGGATTCCCGACCTGCTCGTATGGATTCGTTGGGTGTGGCTCACTCAAGTTCATCGCCATGTCTATGTAGTTGCACTTCGTCTCGAACGCTGCGTTGAAGATCGGCTCGTTCATCCGTGGGTCGCAAGCGTTGACGACGATGTCGGCTTTCGACTCCTCGATCAGGCGCTTGACAGAGGCCTTGTCTCGCGCGTCGACGTGAGCAGCAGAGAATTTCGACCTGTTGTCGAGCTGACTGATTGCTTCCTCAGCTCGAGCAAGTGAGATGTCAGCAAGAATGAACTGATCGAAGAAGGACCTGGTCTCGGCGATGGACGCCATTGAGGCACCGACCCCGCCTGCTCCAATTACAAGGATTCTCATCGCTCACCACTACTCGGGTGTGATCACAACGACGTAATCACACAATGTGTTGAACGTATTCTACTGACCGCTTTTCACTAAAAGACGTTCAGCAAATCAACAATGAATACCAACGTTTCATTGCCCTTGATGACTCCACCAGCACCACGACTTCCATATCCCATGTGTGGCGGAATAGTGAGTTGTCGACGACCACCGATGCGCATACCTGCAACACCTTCGTCCCAGCCAGAAATCACTTGTCCTGCGCCGAGTCGAAATTCGAACGGTTCATTGCGATCCCACGAAGCGTCGAACTGTCTCCCGTTGCTCCAGGCCACGCCGACGTAGTGCACGGAAACGTTGCGACCTTTTGTGGCCTCATCACCGGTGCCGACCACGATGTCGGTCGCAACCAACTCCGTAGGAGCATCGGTCTGAGGAATGGTGATGGATGGCTTCTCGTTCGACATGATTTCAAACCTCCACGGTTGGTGCTGACAAAGTTGAGCCCCCTGGTTCTCAGGGGGCTCAACTCCATACTTGGTGGCGGGGACAGGATTTGAACCTGTGACCTTCGGGTTATGAGCCCGACGAGCTACCGGACTGCTCCACCCCGCGTCGCTGAAGGATGTACGGTAGCGAGAGCGATGCGTCGTTCACAACCCGACGTACCGATGCTCCACGAAGGAATATGGGACTCTTCAACAGACAGCCAAAGGCCACTGCCTCTGATCTCGCCTCACTTCGCGAGGAAGTTGAATCCCTCAGAAGCGATCTCGCTAAACGAACCAATGAGCTCTCTCATCTCGCTGGAGTGACCAATGCACTCGATGCTCGGCTTGGTGTTCTCGACGGTCGAATCGTCTCGATGACCTCTGAACTCACTCATCAATTGCACGAACTTGGTTCTGAACTCGAAAACCTCGCCAACTCGGAGCAGAGTGCTGAAACGCTTCACGCAATCGACCTACTCCGCACGAGTCAGACCCGGATTGCAAATGAGCAAGCACGTTACGAGATCGCTTTCCGCCAAGATCTCGCCGAATTGGCTGAGCTCATTCGCCGCCAAAGGAGCAGCTGACCATGGCCAAACCAACACGTGAGACACTTGCATCGATTCAGGCCATCGTTTTCGACTTCGATGGTGTCTTCACCGACAACAAGGTCATCGTCTCGCAGAATGGCGATGAATTCGTGATCTGTGACCGAGGTGATGGCATGGGTATCACCATGCTCAAGGAGCACGGAATTCGCATGATGATTCTCTCCAAGGAGAAGAACCCCGTCGTATCAGCACGTGGGAACAAGCTCGGACTTGAAGTCATTCAAGGATGCGATGACAAACTTCCCGCGATGAAGACGTGGCTTGACAGCAACCACATCGATGCACAGCGTTGCGCATACATCGGGAACGACATCAATGACAAAGAGTGTTTGCTCAACGTCGGCCTGGCAGTGATCCCGCATGACGCACACCACTCAGTTCGCAAGATCGGCGCATGGAGACTCAAGGCTTCTGGCGGTCGAGGGGCCATCCGTGAACTGGCCGATGGTATTCTTGGCTCTCGGCAATAGGTCGAAGGGCTGCAATCAACACTGTGACGTCAATTCGGGTCGGTGAACACACAATCGGTCGGGGCAACCCCGTCTATGTCATCGCCGAAATTGGAATCAATCACAACGGCGATATCAACATTGCCAAGAAACTGATCGATGTGGCAGTTGAAGCTGGCTGCCAAGCCGTGAAGTTCCAGAAGCGGACCCCGGCAATCTGTGTGCCTGAAGAGCAGAAGTCGCAGATTCGTGAGACTCCTTGGGGAATGATGACCTACCTCGAGTACAAGGAGCGGACGGAGTTCGGCCAGACCGAGTACGAGGAGATCGACCGATACTGCAAGACCAAGGGAATTGACTGGTTCGCTTCCCCTTGGGATGTTCCCTCGCTTGACTTCCTTCTCGGTTTCGACCCGGTCTGCATCAAGATTGCATCCGCATCACTGACCGACGACGAGCTGATCACGAAACTCGACAAGTCTGGAACTCCGACGATTCTCTCGACCGGTATGTCGACGATGGAAGAAATCCGTCACGCAGTTTCCCTTTTTAAGAACGCCCCTCTCGCACTTGCCCATGCAACCTCGACATACCCATGCCCACCGAAGGAACTCAATCTGCGCATGATGGACACGCTCGAGACGGAATTCAATGTTCCGGTCGGCTACTCGGGTCACGAGACCGGCCTCGCGACAACACTTGCCGCCGTTGCAATGGGCGCGACGTTCATCGAACGACACATCACTCTCGATCGCAGCATGTGGGGCACTGATCACGCTGCGAGCGTCGAACCTGGTGGGCTCGAGCGTTTGGTTCGCGACATT
>RFNE01000097.1 GCA_009927375.1 Actinomycetota bacterium
GCTAGCTCAGTTGGTAGAGCAACGGACTTTTAATCCGCAGGTCCAGGGTTCGATCCCCTGGCGACCCACTTTCTCAGGTGTTCTGGACGAAAACAATCTTCTTGAGTAGTTCTTTTCTCGTGACCAACTGTCCAAGTGCCGAAACCGCGTAAGCAATGACATTCGGGAGTCTTGCAGACAGTCGTGGGTGGGGTATCGCGAACCTTGTGAAAGTTTTATCAGTGCAATCTGTTTGAACTCTTTTGTAGATAAACGGCAGTCCGTCTACTTCTTTCCATGTTTGACTAATGACGAGCACTCCACCTTCGTCAAGATTTTGACATAGGTAACGGATCATTTGTACTTGAAAGTCCGCATCGCGATTTCGAGTAAATGGGTAGAACTCAAAACAGAAGATCAGATCAAAGCTGCCAATTGGGGCGGACTCGGGGTCAATGGCTTGAGCAAGGAATGAGGACCGCGGGAACTTTTCCTTTGCAAATGTGATTGCGTCGATTGAAAGATCAACTCCAAGTACGGTTGACTCCGGGAAACATTGCGTAATTGCGTCCGTTGTAAAGCCCAAACCACATCCCGCATCCAGAATTCTGTTCGGATTGCGATTTGGGAGCCGCTTCTTGATTCCACGTACTTTCTCAAGTGGATTCAGATCATTGTGCAGATTGATTCCAGAGTTTTCAAAATCATCACCCAGTAGGACTCTCCTGTATGAACCAAAGTCATTTCTGGGGTCGAGGTTCTTAATGTCAGATACCTGACGAAAAGAATCTTGGGAACTCGAAAGATTCTTTGGCCTCCACCAATCTTGTTTGCTCATGCCAGACTCTTTCCCTTAGTTACCGCTTTGTGACACCTTGCACCATCCGTAACTGTAATGATTCACAATCAAAGTCGCAGTGCATCTAACTCACCGAGGGCAGTACAACTTTGCGTCGACAAACGTTCAAACTGCGATTCAGACTTCTAAACTAACGATTGAGAATGCTGTCAATTCAACAAAATTGAAGCGTGACTCGAGCAGTTCTTCGAACAATCGACAAAACGCTTCCGGGAGATAGATGGTCGAGTTGAATTCAGAAATTGGAGTTCCACAGGTTGATCTCGCTGTAGCTGGGATGACATGCAATGCGTGTGCCTTGAAGATTGAACGTGCATTGAATTCCATCGCTGGTGTACATGCAGTAGTTAATTACGCAACCGAATCGGCAAGAGTCTCAGTTTCTGATTCAACAATTCGATCAGAACGATTAATTTCTGTCGTTGAAGAACTTGGTTACGGTGCGCGTCTTCTTGAAGAAGTAACGCCGGACATGCTCGACGCAGAGGTCCGCGAC
>RFNE01000315.1 GCA_009927375.1 Actinomycetota bacterium
CGCGCGATTGAAGTAGCCTTGGTGATGGCATCAAAAGTTTATGAGTCTGAGGTGCCAGTCAGGGCCAAGCTACGTCGACACTAAAAGCGACGTCCACGCTTCGGGAATCTCGTGAAACTTGCGAACCTGGCCAGACTGACAATTCGAAAGCCGAATCGAGGGGAAGTTGTCATCTTTGATTCGTTCTCTGAGCGACACTTTCGTCCGATTCTGCAAAACACCACATCAGTGGTCTTTGACACCTCATTGCCAAAGATCAACCTGTGGATTCTCCTGGCCTCGCTCAAATTCGGCGCGCCCAGCCTGAGGAATTATCTTTGCGCATTCATTCGTTCCTGTCGGGCGAAAGTCGTCGTCACAACGATTGACAATTCGCCAATCATTTACCAACTCAAAGACGCATTACCGGGCGTCAAAGTCATTGTCGTCCAAAATGGAAGAAGGAGCACGTTCGGCAAGTCTCCATTCACTTCATTCACCGATGAACTGAAGCGTGCTGCAACGAGGAAGCCAAACTCCGTCGACTACTACTTCACATTTGGCTCTACAGAACACTCCCAATTCGCCGGCCTCATTGACGCAGAGTTCTGTCCGATTGGCAACTTCAAGAACAATTATCTGGTCGATGAGCAGCGCGTCGAAACGCCGAAGGTATTGACCTACATTTCATCGTTTCCGAACTTTGATGACGACCCGCGTGGGTCTGTTGATAGCGATGATACGTACCTCTATTTCGAAGATCGAGCAATCTCCTACCGTCAATACTTCAAGTCTGAACTAGTTATCGCGTCTTGGCTGGCTAGGTACTGTGCCGAAAACAACCTCGCCTTTCAGATTGCCGGCAAACGAAGTGACCGCACATTCCAAGAAGAAGCCTTCTTTCGAACCAGTATTCCTGGAAACTGGGAATTCAAACCTTGCAATTCAGAATCGGACAGTTACCGAACACTCCTTTCGTCACAGTTCGTGGCGTCTGTTGATAGTTCACTTGCATATGAGATGTTCGGTCGAGGAAAGCGAACGATGTTCTTCACGATTCGCTCTGAGTTCACCGCGACCCCCGGGTTGATGTGTACGAATTTTGGATACCCTGCGATAACCGATTCGACTGGACCGATGTGGACCAACAATCTGGACGAGGGTCAGTTCTCAAGAATTACGAGATTCGTTACGACC
>RFNE01000096.1 GCA_009927375.1 Actinomycetota bacterium
CAGAAACATTGAGCTTTCGATGGGCGATGGAGTAAAGCGTGTCTATGAGTCGGAGATTCCCGTCAGAGCGAAGTTGCGTCGCCACTAGATTGGCGTGCACCAATGGCGCGCCTCACTCGATCACGAACTGCTCGGATTTAAGGCACTTGGCCGAATCTCCATCTCGAGAGTTCCGCAGAAAGATGTAGTCATCTACGACGCATTCTCGCGTCGACACCTTTATCCGCTGCTCGACATGACGAGATCAGCGGTCTTTGATCTCGATTTTCCTCGAGTGAACCTCTGGGTACTGCTTGGATCACTTCGATACGGCCGCCCTTCGGCGCGGTCCTATCTGTTCAGCTTTCTTCGCAAAACTCAACCAAAGGTCGTCATTACGACTAGTGACAACTCAATCGATTTCTATGCGATCAAGACCCAGTTCCCCCACATCTGTGTGATTTCAATCCAGAATGGCCGGCGTAACACGTTTGGGCCCCGACCGCACTCAAGTTTTCAATCCCTTCTCAAGATGGAACTGAATCCTCCAAGCGCCGACTATTACTTCACCTTCGGTTCCACAGAACAACTTCAATTTGAGCATCTCATACATACGAAGTTTGTTCGGCACGGCAACCTCAAGAACAACTACCTCGCACACATCAGTAGCCGCCGCAGGAACGACCGGCCCGTCTTGTCCTACATCTCGTCGTTCCCAAATCTTTCTTCTGGCTCACCGTCGTCCATCGACTCCGACGTCCCAACACATTTCTTCGGAGATACTGCGATTTCGTACCGGAGCTACTTCTCCCCAGAAGGAGGCATTGCTCGTTTTCTCATGAACTACTGCAAACGCCACGGAATTGACTTTCGCGTCATCGGAAAGCGAACCTCTGCTCAACCCGAAGAACGCACGTACTTCCAGGAAGCGACCGGTAATCGAGACATCGATGTCGTTCCATGTGACCCTGAAGGTGCGAGTTACCTGTCCCTCATTGACTCAGACTTCGTCGTATCTATAGACAGCACGCTTGCATACGAGATGTTTGGGCGCGGAAAGCGAACCGCATTTCTGACCATGCGAGCTGCAGCAATCGGAATCCCCGACCTTCACTGTCCAGATTTCGGTTTCCCAGAAGTTCGAGAAGATTCAGGGCCGTTCTGGACGAACAGAAATGACGAAGCCGAGTACATCCGTGTATTGGATTTTGTCACCACGTCTCATGATGACGACTGGAAGTACGCAACTCGGCACGTTCTCGAGAAGGTGATGAACCTCGATCCTGACAACGCACAACTCCTCAAGGTTCTTGAGGGTGTCGAAGTATCACACGGAGGTGGAACTGAAGAGGTTCGACGTCGCGCAAGGGAGGTGTATGGCATCTCCTGAACATCGATTTCTCGTTGTCGGATCCGGAAGTGCGGGTCGACGCCATGCACGAGCATTGAGAGACCTCTATCCCCGTTCAATCATTTCTGTCGTCAAACGCTCCCCGAGTGAGCAACCTCTCGAGTCGCTCCACGAGCGTGACATCTCGGTAGTCCACTCGCTTAAGGACGGCATCTCTAGCTCGCCGAC
>RFNE01000095.1 GCA_009927375.1 Actinomycetota bacterium
TATTTCTTGAGTCATTGATTCGGCAGGTGGTATTAACGTGTCGATACTGAGTACAAACTTCTTGGACTGAAGAAGAGTCAGGGAGCCATTCTCGAAGTCCGCGAGTACACGCTTGATCGCCCGAGTCATTGTGGTGTTAAGAGGTCCAAGGACCGTGTCTCGCTGCTCAAACAGGGCCGGATTTGTTGGAGGAACCACAACCTTTCGCGACTTTGGCGCAATTGGTGTTGACTCGACTTCGGGCTCGGCCTTAGTGGACGGTTCTGACAGCGTCCGAGCAACATCTTCAACTTTCGCTTCGCGCAACTTTGCGAATAGTTCGTCGACCGACTTCTTTTCCCTGCTTCGGGGTGGCGCTGGCGACTCAGAAATCGCCTCTTCGGCCAATACCGGAGATTTGACCTCATTTCTTCAATTCTCGTTGCGGAAGGCTCCGTCTTCTTTGTGCCGAACAACTGGACTACCTCGGCCATGTGATCGGTCGGCTGCTCAGTTGAAGGATGTTCAGCCATAACTGCTGTTTGACGACTCTCATTCGCTACATCAGCCCGGTCTTGAGCAACTTCTTGAACTTGCTCCTCCACAACGACGTCAGAGATTGAGTCATCGGCAACTTCTACTTTGACCGCTCCAGTCAATTCAGCTTCAGGAACTTCGATCACTGGCTCGCCATCAGGATCGGTCGTCATGGTTCGTTGAGGAATTGCCTCAGGATCTGCTGTGTGATCGACAAATACGGGGGCACCAGCTCCGGCCAAGAGCCCAGCACCCTTTTCAATCTCATCAGCAAGTTCGTCGAACTCATCAAGATCACCGACTACGTCAGTTGCGGCAAGTCGGGCACGTTCAAACGCAGTAGCCAAGCGATCGCGATGGTGAATGAGATGTTCGATTTGCTCACGAGCAAGTTCGCGTCTCCGGGAAAGCTCAGAAAGCACCTTCTCGCGGTAAGCGCGAGCCTCAGCGACCATTTCACGACCTTGCTGTTTTGCGAGTTCAATCTCTGCCTCGGCATCGGCGATCGCGTCGGCACGTTGACGCGAAACCTCAATTTCTGCG
>RFNE01000158.1 GCA_009927375.1 Actinomycetota bacterium
TGGTCCAACTTGCTGCACGGAGCCTGGAGCAACTTCCCACAATCGCACTGGGATCAACGCCGAAACAACGACACACAAACTCAAGACGACTCCGACGGTTAGCAGCGGAAGCGACCACCACAAACGCTTGTTTGACCGAACAGCATTCATTTCGGGCGGTGGCAGCGATACGCTGAAGTCCATCGTCGTGTTGATATCCATCATCACCATTCTGTCGGCAAGCTCTATTGAAGCCACGGTCAAAGGCACGGTCGCTCTAGCCCTCAGCCTCGTTGCATTGGCGATGGGTTATAAGCGACTGCTTCCTCGGACTGGCGAACAAGCTGAAGTCGTTCGGGTTCAGACTTCCGTTATTGAGAGCTCCCACGATGTTTCGCATCGCTGGACACGAATTACCAGAATCGCTGTCGGATCAATCGTTGCTGGTGCAGTCCTCGCCGTTGTTGTAGCAGTCTTGCTCTCGTCCATTGCTACACAACTCCTGAGCCGACTGAGCTAGGAGTCACAGAATGATTCTCCAAACCACCGGAGGATTCAATCCACGGCAATTCGGTGACACATTGTTCCCCCTAGGTCCATGGTGTGCTCAGGCAAACACCAACCCACAAAGAACAGCGCTTGATCTTCCTTCAGAGGAAGACCTAGATCTTGAATCCATTACATCCTCCTTGATGTCGATCATCGGTGAACAGCTCTACCCAACGCTCAACGAAGTTCACAATGTCGACTTTTCCAAGAGCGTGTGGAATCACTCGCTTGGAACGTACCTCCGGGTACTCGCACCGCTCGTAATTACCAGATACAACCTCGTTCGACGGGTAGTTCAGCATCTTCCTTGCGACGAGTTCACACAGGTAAGTGTCGATCAAGCACGTGTGATTACCAATGACAGAACCGAGTTGCTCGTCAGCATCAATTCACATGCGTGGAATCACCAACTCTTCTCAGAACTGTGCACTTCCTTGAATCTCAAACCGAAGATGCCAATTGAAGCCACCTGGATCACCACTCCAGATCCGTCAGCGTCACGAAGTCTCCATGCGGAATCTTCTGGATCAATAAAGAAACTGGTGATGTCACTGTGTAACTTTCGCGCATCTCACTCAAGAAATCTGCTGATTAGAACGATGTTGCCGACTCACCTTGAGTTTGCACTCGCGTTACGAATGAAGACGCTCCCCTATTTTTGGAGCGAAGACATCTCGCACACTTCACACATTGATCAAGACATGCGACATCGTCTCGAAGAGGCAGTACATGGACGGGATGGCCACGAGCAAGTTCTCCTCCGAACGATCGTCAAGAGATTGCCCCGCGTGTTCGTTGAGGACTTCGCCCTCGCAAGAGAGGTAGCTGCTGCCCGACTGCCGCAGGCACCGAAGCGGGTGTTTACTTCGAACCTTCACCAGTCGTCAGACGTGTTTCTGCTCTGGCTCAGTGAGAAGCAGGACCGTGGCACTCAAGTAACAATCGCCCAGCATGGTGGTGTTCACAGTCTGTGCCGAGACCTCCCGGCGGACATCGCGTCAGAGATTGACCTTGCGGACCGTTACATCGCATGGGGCAACCGGTCATTCGTCTCGCCCAAGGTTTCTTCGGGACCGACCTTGGTAAATATCGGTGTAAAACGGCTAACTC
>RFNE01000185.1 GCA_009927375.1 Actinomycetota bacterium
AAGACAACTTCAGGATTTGCTTCTCGAAAAATGTTCTTGAGTCGATCTATGTTTCGAATGTCACTGGCATTGTGCTTAATCCGCTTGTCGAGCCCAAGCTGCTCGAAGTGAGATGGAGAATAATCTGGTTCAAGCGCAACACCGGTAATCTCCGCTCCGTACTTCAGGAGCCATTCTGTTAACCACGAACCTTTGAATCCGGTATGTCCAGTTATCAGAATTCTCTTCTTGCCAAGTTCCTGGAGAGCTATTACCAGATCTTCCATGGTGCCTTTGCTGATTTCGCCAACGATGTGAGTAACTGCCAATCGCGGTAGGTATCCATACATTGCCAGAAGCCGTCGTGTTCAAAAACGGATAACTGCTGTCGAGATACGAGTGTCCTAATCGGTTCTTCCTCGAAGACAAGTTCGTCTTTGTCCGGTAGTACTTCAAATATTGATGGCTCGCACACGAAAAATCCGCCAGAAATTCGACCACCAGACGCTTGTGGCTTTTCGTTGAATTGCTGAGCCAAGCCCTTCTCGTTCAGAGTCAGTTCACCAAATCGCCCTGGTGGCCTTACTCCAGTCACTGTTGCTGTTGTCTTTTGACTGACATGAAATTCAAGCAGTGCGCGCAAGTCAATGTCGCTGAGACCATCACCATAAGTCAAAAAGAAGCGCTCGGCTTCTACGTAATTTCGAATCTTTGCGATTCGGCCACCGGTCATCGTTTCAGTTACCCGTCTCTGCAAGTGTCACTTTCCAGGAAGATTCGTCGTGACGAGTATGAAACACAAGTTCATTAGATGAGTCGAGCCGAACGGTTACATCCCTAGTTGCTGTCTCGTAGTTGAGGAAGAAGTCTTTTATGACCTGACCTTTGTAACCCAGACAGAGGACGAAGTCATCAAACCCGAACGCTGCGTAATATTTCATGAGGTGCCAAAGAATCGGCAATCGACCAATCGGTATCATTGGCTTGGGGATGTCATCCGCAACATCGCGGATGCGAGTTCCAAAGCCGCCACACAGAATTACTGTTTTCACGCGGTTTCCTTTACGCGGTGTCGTGGAAAACTTATTCTACGGGGTCGAATTCACTTTGGTCAGTTCTTGAATTCTTCTCTCCATCGGGGAAGATCAGGATCCAGGCAGAAGGTCTC
>RFNE01000263.1 GCA_009927375.1 Actinomycetota bacterium
GGATTAGACGCCAAGTAGCACTGAGAAAAGATCCGGAAACATGTCGAATCGATGTCATGTGAAGGTAACTCGTTCGGCGACCAACGAGTCAGCCCATTCTAGAGACGATGGGCCCCAAGAATTGCTTGATTGCGGAAGGTGCTGATGTTTCCCATTCGCCGAGATATGTGTGACGTTGGCCGCCAAGCCCTTTCTTAAAATTGAAGACACCTTCATTCTCTTCAGGGTCTATCCCAGCAAGATCAAATTCATTGATACCCATGTCATTGAGTACTTCAATCAACTTCCATGCACACACATATGAGGCATATATCTTTCTCGCCTCAGAATTTGCTGCAGCAAGCGCGTCCCACGCATACGGACCATTGACGAATGCGGCTCGCATTGCAACGAGACTTCCTTGCTCGTTGCGCGTATGAACTGTCACCATTCGATCTCCCATCGAGGAGAGAAGTTGAGCGATTGATTCAGTCGAGGGAATTACTTGTGGGCCGAGAGTTCTCTTGAAATCCGTCATTTGTTCCATTAGTTGACGGATCTCCTCTGCGTTTGGCTTTGTCCAAACTTCACAAGTGACACCGCGTTTCAATCCTCGGTCAAGATTTCTGGACCAGTTTGACGAAAGTTTTGACTTGTCAGACAGTCCATGCTCGGATCGATGGAGAACAAATGTTTCGTGAGCACCGATAAATCGAGCAGCACGCGACCAACCGCGCGAAGCGAGATCTTTTTCGGCCAAATTGTTTGTTCGAGCGCGCAGCGCGATTCTGCAATACGTTGCTCGAGTTCCAGATGTAGAGGAGATCAATTGCAGAAGCTCCTTCGATTCACAGGCATTGTCACCCGCGATTCCTCCAGGAACCCATGCGATGGTGACAATGCGAAGTAATCGAAACCAAAGGACAAGTGCGGCCGACGTGCATACACCATTCTCGATTCGTATCGCTTTCAGACTTGTCCAACGTGTCCCGTGCTTGTACCGAGACCAGTTCGAGAGCGAAAACGGAGATGATGAATTCAGTCTTTGGAGTAGCTGGTCCCAGTCCTGATCCGATTCAGAGAAAGTGGCCCACCCCATTAGAGAAAGTTCACCACGTGGAGTTGTCGATAAAAGTGATCGGAGGGAACATTTACAGCCTCGGAAGATCTGGCCAGCGAATCACTTCACAGTGATGCTGTTTGGCTAAACGAAGTAGAGAGGGAGAGATATTCGACGAGTAGAACGGGTATCCATAGGGCGAACACTGGTCGGGTAGCTGAGGGAAAACGGGGACACCAAATTCCATCGAGAACTCATTTGCGAATTTTCGAAAGAGCTGGCGACGTCGTTGGACTTCTGTCTCCTCATCGACCAACGACAGCCGAGTAAGTGCGTAACTCGACATCGCAATCGGTTCAGGGAGATTGAATTCGGATGCTTCGGTACTTGCTGGAAGTGCCGTTCCAGTCAGCAGTCGCCGAAAGAGCCGAGTGGTCGAGCGTGAGACATTCTGGAGGGGGAGATTTGTTGCTCTTTCAGTGTTTGCAGCGCCAACCCGCAGGCGGTAAGCAAGTGACGGCCGGCGCTCTACCGGCTGGATTGCGAGCTCGCTATCAACGGAGTTGATCGTGGTGAGAAACGCTCCATCTGGTACTCGAATTGTCTTTCTGAAGCTTGTGATTCCAACAACAGTGCGGGAACCAAGTCGTCTTCCATCGACGTCTTTACTCAAGAATCCGTGAGCGTTGTCCTCGATCAGAACCGCTTTCGGCCAGTGTTGAGCGAATTCGCTAAGTTGCTGCGGAAATCCAAAATAATTCACTGCGAGAACAAACTGTGCCTCGGATGCCTCGCCTGAACCAATCGGTCGAAGGTTCCGATCAACAGGGTAGAAGCGTGGAATGGCACCTACTGCGTGAACGGATGACAATACATCTCGACAGATCAATTCAGGTATCGCAACGTCATCGCCAGGCCGAACATGCAAGTGTTTTAATCCAGCGACCAGTGCGTGGCGCGCAAAGGCGAAGTATGAAGTGTTAGTCACGACGTGCCCAGTTGAGTGGATTTGGAATCGACGAGATGAGATGCACTCCCAATCCGGCCCACGTGCGTGCTTTCAGAGGACTCATCTTTAACGAGGAAGCGAACATTCTGAAGCCGTCCAACATCCGGCCATCTTTGCTGAATGTCCGGGCGGCGGTGTAGTAGGCGAGGGCTCGGCGTCTCTTGTGTTCTTTCAATCCCTGAGGAAGCCTGGCTCTGAAATGGTCATCGATGACGGAAAGTTCTGCATTCAAGTGGCGAATCGGTGCTGAACTTGCACTTGTTTTGTGACGACGAAATGAACCAAGCACATCTTCGATAAATGAAATAGTGAACCCTGATTGGGCAACTCGAAGCCACAGGTCGTAGTCCTCCGTCGTGACGAAAGTTGGATCGTCTCGAAAGCCACCCAATTGATCGAGAACTTCGCGACGCATGACCACAGCGGATGTTGAAATGCAGTTCCCATTAAGGAGTAGCGACTCGTACGTTGCACGGGAAGATGGTCCGTAGCGCACGATTCGATCTCGCGAACCTCCACCAAACCAGCGTTCAGCGTGGCAGACCAAGTCGCTACCGGCGCGAAGTTCCATTACCGCTCTCGCAAGTTTTGAAGGCTCCCAGAGATCATCTGAGTCAAGAAATGCAACAAACTGACCATTGCACTTTGAAAGAGCATGGTTGCGTGACCTTGCAATAACACCATCGTTCCCAAAGTTCATCCACGTGATCCTGTGGTCATTAATGGATTCAATCACTTCAACTGTTCGATCAGTTGAGAAATTGTTGACGATGATTGCTTCCCAAGACTTGTAGGTTTGTTCAAGGAGAGACTTAAGGGCTTCACGTAAGTAGTCAGCCTGATTGAAAGTCGGAATAACGACTGAGACCAGTTCCGTGCGGGATGTTGCGTCAGCCAAGATTTGCCGCCACAAGTTTGAGTATCCCGTCAATCTCGTCGTCAAAGAGCTCTTCGGTTGAAAAACCTGCCTGCAAAAGTCTTGAGCAATCAAACTGCAGCGAAGTTTCTGCACTGGTTTCAAGCACTGACTCAAAGATTTCAGGGCGATAGCCAAAGACGTGGTCACATCGGTCAGCAACGAGATTCGCAATCTGACGGAGACTCCGTGACATTCTTGAGCCCAAATTGAATGTAATTGAACTCTCCGAGGTGGGCTGCGCCAGTCCCACAAAGTGCAGCGCTCGGCAGATATCTCGAAGTGTCACAAAATTGCGCTGTGAATTTGCCGGAGACTTTAGGACCAGCCTTTGATCACGTACAGCCTGCATGCACAAGTCGTTAACGATGATGTGCCAAATATCGACATCAAACGACATTGGGTATCCAAACCCATTACCACTTCGAATGATTGTGCTCTTTATTTGGGTTGAAGACCCATGAAGAATTCGTTCTGCGGCAAGATGTGTGACTCCGTAGGGGTGCGTTGGGCGTGTGGCAGAGTTTTCAGTTAGGTGACCAACAAGGGGTGCACCGTAAACATGAATCGTTGACATGTACACGATGTGACTGACGCCAGTTGAAAGAGCAGCGTCGAGGAGATTTGCAGTTCCGTCAACGTTTACAACGTGAGCACGGCCGGGATCGCGTGCACATTCGCGGTCATTGAGTGCTGCAAAGTGAAAAACAGTTCCGACACCTTCGCATGCTTGTTTGAGCGAACTCAGGTTGTTGAGATCACAGACAGAGACGTTCGCAGTCGGCGCCCATGGTGGTGCGGGACGATTACGTCGAGTTGCCAGCTTGATGTCTACGCCGTGTTCTTCGGTGAGAAAGGCGGCGAATCTTCCACCAATATTCCCGAATCCTCCAGTGAGGAGAACCGAGCCGGTCATCTGTTTTTCAGTGCCCAGTCATAAGGAATATGGCAGTCGTCCGGATCAAGTCGATGGATCTCGTCCGGGTCATGCGGGATCGATGCACAGTTTGCGACAAGAGCAACATCCAGACCTATTCCTTTGAAACCGTTCCAGACAAATGGTGGGATGGTCACGAGTTGGTAATTGTCTTCCCCAAGGAAGATCTCATTGATTTCTCCACGGGTCGGACTGCCGTCACGTTCGTCAAAAAGGACAAGTTTTATCTTTCCGTGAGGAACTGCGTAATTGATCGTCATCTTGTCATGAATGTGCCAGGCCTTTACTGCCCCTGGAAATACCCGAGAGAAGTAGATTTCACCAAATTCAGAGAAGAGTGAATCCGTGCTCTTCATCATGTGCATGACTTTTCCTCGTTCGTCGAGGATTTGCGTTAGTGGTGTGATCTTGACGCCATCAATCATTTCGGGTCTCCTCGTATCTCGTGATCTGGTTCAACGTAATAGTGCTGATGTGGGCACCCTCTGATGCCAATTTGTACCACTCTGTTGTCTCTTTGAACGTCCGCTCAAAGTTCCACCGCGGATGCCAACGCAACTTCTGTTTTGCTTTTTCGCAATTCAGCTGAAGAAGGCCCGCTTCGTGAACACTCGATTCATGAAGTTCAATTGGAACTTCGTGCCCCCAATTCGACATACACATCGCAACGACGTCCTTTACGGAGTGCACAGACGATTCATTCGGTCCAAAATTCCAGGAACCAGAAGCAGTTGCAGGATCTGTAAGAAGCCGATGCGCCAGAGTTATGTAGCCAGAAAGTGGCTCCAAGACGTGTTGCCACGGTCGAGTTGCATCCGGGCGCCGAAGCGAAATTGGTGTTTGATTGCTTAGCGAACGCATGCAGTCAGGAACGATGCGATCTTCAGCCCAATCTCCGCCACCAACGACATTTCCTGCTCGGGCGGATGCAGCAGCGAAGTCACTTCGTTTACTGAAGTATGACTCGCTATACGTTGCGAACGCAAGTTCAGCGCATGCCTTTGACGCACTGTAGGGATCAATACCCCCTAGTTCGTCTGACTCTGTGTAGCCGCGGGTTAGTTCCTTGTTGAGATAGCACTTGTCAGAGGTAATGAATACCAGCGCCTCGACTGATGGTGTCATTCGGACACATTCAAGAAGATTGATAGAACCCCCTACGTTTACGTCAAACGTCTCCTTAGGGTCTTTGTAGCTTTTCCGAACGAGAGCTTGTGCAGCAAGATGAAAGACAACTTGTGGTTGGCACTTGTCAAAGACTGCCTTCAATTGATCGAGCTCACGGATATCGACGAGATTGTGATGAATTCGTTTAGCAAGACCGAGTTGATCAAAGTGCGCTGGCGAAATCTCAGGTGCAAGTGCAACACCAGTTATCTCGCATCCATATTTCAACAACCACTCAGTAAGCCACGAACCCTTGAATCCTGTATGACCAGTTATGAGAACACGCTTCTTGCTGAGCGCACTGAGCGCGCTTACCAAATCTTCCATGGTGCCTTTGCTGACTTCTCCATCGAATTAAGGAGTTGCCAATCCCGGTAAGTGTCCATGCACTGCCAGAACCCATCGTGTTCATAAACCGAAAGCTGCCCCTGAGTGACAAGTGTGCGAAGCGGTGCCTCCTCGAAGACCAAACCATCGTTCTCTGGAAGAACTTCAAAAATTGCTGGCTCACACACAAAAAAGCCCCCAGAGATACGACCGCCGCTTGCCTGGGGTTTTTCATTAAATTGCTCAGCAACACCTTTTGTATTGATCGTCAATTCGCCAAAACGGCCTGGCGGTCTCACTCCGGTCACCGTTGCTGTTGTCTTCTGGCTCGTGTGAAAGTTAAGTAGAGCGGCAAGGTTCACATCGCTTAGTCCGTCACCGTAGGTGAGAAAGAATCGTTCACCTTCAACATATTTCCTAATCTTTGCGATCCGACCACCAGTCATGGTTTCGGTTCCTGTGTCGGCCAGCGTGACTTTCCACGATGATTCATCGTGCTTGGTGTGGAAAATCAACTCTTTTGACGAACCAAGATTCACTGTGACATCGCGGGTAGAAGTTTCATAGTTGAGAAAAAAGTCCTTGATGACGTTTCCTTTATGACCAAGACAGAGAACAAAGTCATCGAATCCGAAAGTGGCGTAATACTTCATGAGGTGCCAAAGAATTGGCAACCGGCCGACTGGGATCATTGGCTTGGGTATGTCATCTGCAACATCGCGGATTCGCGTTCCATAACCACCGCACAGAATTACCGTTTTCACTGAACATCCTTTAGTGAAGTTTCGGACGTCCCCAGTTTATTGAGAAACTGCTTGAGTTAGGCGGGAGACAACTCTCTTTGCCACCTTGGGTAATTGGGGTCTAGACAGAAGATTGTGTCCGATGGTCGTGCTTCAAGTCTCTTCAGATCTCGTAAGAGTGTTCTCAGCTGATTGGCATTTTCAACGACATAAACGTTGTCAGTTTGTCTGAAAGGACTGTAGTTCAGTGAACGGGCATCCAACACGACGATTGTTGGAATGCCAAGTGCGGCAGATTCCGCAGCGCTACTTGATGCGGCGGTAGTAACGACAACAGACGCTCTCTGGAGTAGATCAGACAGTCCGTCAAGAGAAACTGAGGAGATGAGTCCACCAAGCTGTTCTTCTGTGAGAGGGCAGATTGGATGGCTACGGACCTTGATTAGGGGTGGTTGTTCAAGTAGCTCAATCGATTCTTTGAAGACAGAAACAAGAACAGAATTTGCATGCTCCAGAAAGTCCCCAAGAGCAATACATGTTCCTTGGACGATTGCGTCGACATTCGGAGTTTCTGAAGGTACATATAGCGAAGTGCTTCAACGACAGAAATTGAACTCTCCGGATAGCTGTTCTCAAGCAGCAGTCGTCTTCCAATTTCTCCATTCACAAAAATATGGTCGGGGAATGGGCGACGACTCAGAGAATTGATGAACTTGTTCTCGGAAGCATCTGAGAAATAGCGAAGATCCCAAAATCGAATCGTTGAGTGAGCAACGCCAACCAACTGCCCCTTGTCGTGTCGTCGCACGGAGAATGTCAAGGCAAGTTCCCAGGGCTGGTTTTCCATGAGATAGAAAATTTTTGAATAGCGAGGCATTTTTTGAACAAGTTTGTCCGTAGTCCTTAGTAACACCAAATGCCGCAACGCGGTTGATCCGATAATCGAATCGTCCCATTCATCTTCAAATACATGCCAAAGTGCGAGACCGGAATCCTTGAGCTTGAAATCTGTAAGGGACGCTCGAAAACGACGGTGGACACTTCGCTGCGATAAGTAATTCTGAGCGATACTTACGACGTCTCGAAGAGAAAGTCGCCCGAGAAAGAGATGGTGCGTTGTCCGATTCCTGGAATTGAGTTGATAGATCGCTTCTAGCGTTCCGCGTACGCCTTGTTGGTCTACATTTCGAGGGTAGATGTGATACCAGTCAGGATCATCGGCGAGTTGCGGTGCATCACCCCAGTAGGGGGACCTATAAGTACACATGTTGTCAAGGTCAGATTCGCTTCCACCGAAATAGTCGAAAAACGCGAACTTCATGTCAGCATCTGACAAGTTCTTATTCGAGTCCCGCGGAATACAACTTGTTTCGCGTACGTAGCGAATAAGGCTGCCAAGTGCACGGAGTGGATGGAGGACCTTCCTGTAGAGCCAACGACGAACTCGGTGGACGGGAGTTGACCTACTCTGAATCACTCGTTGAATGAGTTCACGGAGGTTTGAGTCTTCGGTTTCGACCAAGAGGTGATTGAGCCCCTCCGATCCAACTATGAGTTCAATTGCAATCAATCTGCAAGCAATTGGAATTGATTGGCGTTTACCCCACTGCTTGAGCGAAGGGAAGGACAACCACCATGTACTGAGCCCCTCAGGTGTGATGAGCGCGTCTTCAAGGGATGTCCTGCCATCACTAACAAACTTCGCATTGCAGAGAAACAACAACAATCGTGAACGGATTTCGTCCGCATGTTTTTCGATAAATGTCGGTAAGGAGATCGAGTCTGGATGTTGTGACTCAAATCCGAAGGAGTTCCAAAGAAGAACTGGTGAATCAGATGGCGGGCTCGAATCCTGTGCCCATAAAGTGTGTTTCAATTTCGGTTCCATTATGCATCCACAGAATTCATCACGATGGTTGAGTAGAAGTCCACTGGTGAAGTGCACTCAGGTGACATTTCTTGCCTGAACGCCTTCACCCCTTCACGTACTGCCGCATTTGCCCACCAGTCAGTGGTGCTGGTGTATGTCCTATTGATTTGAGCAGCCAGGCTGGATGAATCATAAAAAAGCATCGAACAATTCTCGAGAGGCTTGAGACCCTGTTTGGCCCACTCGGAAAGAGGCGAAAGCGTTGGGTCGAGAAGAATCAGTGTCGGAACCTCGTGATGAATTGTTTGAAAGAACGTGGTGCCGAGTGATGTAGAAACCACCATTCTTGATTCGCTATAAAGCAACTCTATGGGAGGGAATGAAGAATCGATCCGTAACCGTGGATCTGCAATAAGAAGTTCAGTAATCGAGTCATCCCAGATTTCGCTACCTCGGTAGGGCCTCACGAGGATGCTCTTCACGATGTTTGGGTCTAATTCTTGAATCAATGTGTTTATCAAATTCGCGTAATCGAATCGGCTTCCATTCATACCCCGGGGTATTGACGGGTATCGGTAACTGGCGTCGAGGACTATCAACAGCTGATCTGAGCCATGTTTTGCTGAGGAGTTGATCGGCTTTCTCCCTGCATTAACGAGAGTCGGTCCTACCGAGACATTTGGTCCAACGAACGAACGATTACCCCACGAGATATATCGGTCCGCGAGCTCAATTTCTGATGCAATATCTGGTGGAACGTCCCGACAAAGGCTGTGAACTCCACCGTGTTGGGCAATCGTTATCCGGGTGCCGAGTTCTTGTGCCTCACTCAGCCAAAGGAGAAACACGTCTGATGCTTGGTGGAGGTTCGAAGTGAAAACTCGGAGAGGAGCACGGGGCAACCGCAGGCGCGCTTCGGTCCTCGCTCGAGCAAAGTCTTCAACAAATACCCGAGGCAGACGACTGAGGATTGCCTTTAACAGTATTTGATCGTCACTATTTGGACTACTGACTGAATTCAATACTTGAAGCCTGAAACGGTGATTGAAATCCGAGCTATATGAAATGTCTTCGGGCCAGAAATAGGGGAGCGTCCTCATTCGAAGTGCGAGTTTGAACTCGAGTCCGCTCGGCAACATCGTTCGTGTCAAAAGAGTTTTCGAGCGTTTTGCCCAGTTATTGCAAACTGACATCACCATTTTCTTTATCGTTCCCGACCTCACCGGATGGAGTTTGCGCGACGCCAAAGGATCGGTTGACGGGATACATGTCTGCACCTCTGGTCGTGATGGTTTGAGTCCCAACGAGTCACAGAGTTCGGAGAGCAACGCATGATTCCATGCATGTGAATTGAGACTTACGAGCAGTTCAGATCGGTCGTTGGTAACTGGCGGACCTTGTTCAATATCGACGTGTGTGTACGCATCGCAATGCACATGGCGGATTGCGCGACGAATGAGGTTGTACCTAATGATGACGAGCGGAGTGAGTACCTTGAGGTATACACCAAGAGAGCGCTTCCAGACCCTTGCGTTCAGGTTGACACCATGAATTTCATTTAGTGTTGGAAATGCCTGTGCTTCAATGATTGACAAGAGTCTTGATGACGTTGACTCAATGTCGAGGTCATCCTCTGACGGAAGTGCAAGCGCCGATCGTCCGGGGGTGGCCTCTGATTCGATGCACCATGGGCCTAGTGGGAACAATTCGCCACTGAATGCCTTCGGATCAAATCCTCCGGTTGTTTGGAGAATCACTAGGTGGCTCCTAGCCCAGCCGGCTCAGGAGTTGGGTTGCGATAGTTGAAAGCAAGACAGCGAGTACGACCGCGAGGACTGCACCTGCGGCAACTGATCCAATTGATAGTCGAGCAATCCTCTGCCACCGATTCGCCAGTTCGTGGGAGCTATCTAACACAGACGTCGGAGTGCGTATGACGTGAGAAAGTTCATCGGTACGTCGAGCCCTTCGCAAGTTGCCCATCGTCAACGCAATGATGCTAAGGGCTAGCGCAATTACGCCTTTGACCGTGGCTTCAACAGCGGTTGCCGACAGAATGGTGATGATGGATATCAACACGACGATGACTTCCAGCGTATCGTTACCGCCACCCAAGTTGAACGTTGATCGATCTTCCAAACGACTTTGGTTGTCACTTCCACTGCTCACACTTGGAGTTGTCGTGAGTTTGTGCATTGTTGTTTCGGCCCTGGTGCCGGTTCGATTGTGGGAAGTAGCCCCGGGCTCTGTGCAGCAAGTTGGGTCGCGCTTAAGTTTTGACGCCAAGGCTCGCGAAGTGGCGTCTATTTATCCAACACAGAATTCAATTAATTTTGTGACCGCGCTCGGTAGCAAACTTTCTTTGCTCGATGCTCTCGTAGGCACGATTGATCGAGATGTCGATGTTCAGACGTATGAAGATCGATTTGGGAGTGAGAGCCCGAGCGTCCAGCGCCAAATCGGAGCTCAGTCAATGACGACGTCAAAAGAGATCGCTGAATACGTTGCGCTCGATCTCCTTGGTTACCCGGTTTCGTTTTCGTATGGGGACATCGTGATCCAAGAGCTTGTGTGCGCAGATAACCCGGCACCTCGTAGCGCCTGCAACGTACTAAATGTCGGCGATGTGATTGTCGCGTTGGATGGGAAAAGTACGCCGACGCTTGAGCAGCTAGTTGATGCAATGGTGGGTAAGAAGAGTGGCGATGAGGTGACGGTAACGGTCATTCCACATGGTGGTGGAAATCAATCATCACGTCGAGTCGAGCTAATGACCAGCCCAGATGATCCGAACAGGACAATCATTGGCTTCATTCCGCTCGACACCCGGACGGTGCAACTTCCGTTTCAGGTTGAGATTGACACTGACTCAATTGGAGGGCCATCTGCCGGACTTGCGTTCACACTTGCATTGCTTGATGAATTGACTCCTGGTGATCTCTTTGGCGGCCACAAAGTCGTCGCAACTGGAACTGTTAGCGAAGATGGTTCGGTTGGTGCAATTGGTGCCTTGCCACAGAAGTCAGCTGCAGTGAGGATGTCTGGCGCCGATGTCTTTCTTGTACCTGCTTCCCAAACAGATCAAGACTTGATTGAAGCGAGACGGGTTCTTGGCAAGAACGTCCGCATTGTGACGGTCGCATCTGTTGAGGAAGCACTGCAGGTGCTC
>RFNE01000252.1 GCA_009927375.1 Actinomycetota bacterium
AATCCGGGCAACGTCGTCGGTTCCGATCATCATGCTGACCGCGCGCAGCGAAGAAATCGATCGGGTATTCGGCCTTGAGATTGGTGCCGATGATTACGTCACCAAGCCCTTCGGTCTTCGCGAGCTCATCGCGAGAATCCGCGCAGTAACCCGTCGTGCGTCGACACCGATGAGCGAGGAAGCCGAAGTGGTGACGGTCGGTAGTTTGACCATCGACCACGCGCGCCACACGGTTTCTGTGGACGGGGCGATCATTGATCTCACCGCCAAGGAATTCGACCTGCTGTCGTATCTCGCC
The DNA here is from genome assembly GCA_009927375.1 of Actinomycetota bacterium. Lineage (GTDB taxonomy): Bacteria > Actinomycetota > Acidimicrobiia > Acidimicrobiales > Ilumatobacteraceae > UBA3006. The sequence continues at coordinate 299 of RFNE01000252.1, forward strand.
GCGCAACCGGGAATCGTGCATCGGCGAAACGACATCATGGAATCGGTCTGGGATGCCAACTGGTATGGACCGACAAAGACCCTCGATGCACACGTGGCAGCACTCCGCAAGAAGCTCGGCAATCCGACGTGGATCGAGGCGGTGCGTGGCGTCGGTTTCAGGTTGGAGATTCCCAGTTGAGGCGCAGGCTCATCTTGTCGATGGTTGGCTTGGTGGGAGTCGTCCTCATCGCACACGACGTTCCACTCGCATCGCATCTTCGAGAGATCGAGCGTGATCGACTGACGACCTCAATCGAGCGAGACGCGTTCACCATCGGCGGACAGATCTCACCAGCGCTCACGACGGCTGAGCCTCAGCGCGAACAAACCATCGCTGACATCGTTGGCGCATTTGACGTCGACTCGTCGAGCACGGTCGTCGTCGTCGATCGCAATGGATACCTAATCTCGAGCACCGACCCGACGCATTCGCTCGGGGACGACTACGTGTCGCGGCCCGAGATCGCCGCCGCACTTCTCGGAAATCCATCGAGCGGATCACGTCCGTCGGTGACGGTCGGTGAGGATCTCGTCTACGTCGCCGTGCCGGTGTTATCGGGGGCAGAGGTGCTCGGCGCCGTTCGAATCACCTATCCCAAGTCGGTCCTCGATGCCCGAGTCAATGAGCAATTGCGCGGGCTCTTGATTGCAGCTGCCGTCTCGATCGCAATGGCGATCGCTGTAGCGATTCTTTTCGCGCGAACCGTGTCGCGTCCACTCGAGGATCTTCGCCAGGCGACCGATGAACTTGCTTCCGGTCGTCTCGACGTCCTCGCGCCCGAGAGCGGACCGCGGGAGACTCGTCAGTTGGCGCGATCGTTTAATTCCATGGCTGGTCGGCTCGGCAACTTGATCAATCGCCAGAAGAGTTTCGCGGGCGACGCTTCGCACCAATTGCGCACCCCGCTCACCGCACTTCGGTTGCGCCTCGAACAGGCGAGTGAAGCAGCGGCAACCAACCCCGACGCGACGCGCGAACACCTCGAAGAGGCACTGAACGAGACCGATCGGCTGACGCACCTCGTCGAGCAGCTCCTCCAACTCGCTCGCGCCGAGGGTTCGGTTCTGCAGGCCACGAACTTCGATGTCGCTGAGTTGGTGAATGAGCGGATCGAGCATTGGACGTACCTTGCCGCTGAACGTGGAATCGAGATTGTCGCTGAAGACGTCGTTGCCGTTCAGGCAATGACGAGCGAACTCGCACTGCGAGAAATTCTGGACAACTATCTCGACAATGCGATCGAAGCATCGCCTGTTGGTTCGCGAATCGAAGTGATCGTCGTCCAAGAAGCGAACGACCTCGACATCGTCGTTCGGGACCATGGACGAGGGCTCACCGATGAACAGCGTCGCAATGCATTCGACCGCTTCTGGCGAGCTCCTGGGGATTCGAATCGACGATCGGGGAGCGGTCTTGGTCTTGCAGTAGTCGCCCAACTTGCCGATGCCGCGGGATTGCGCGTTGAGTTGCGAAGTTCTCCAAGTGGTGGAATCGATGCGAGCGTGAAGGTGAAACGCGCCTGAAAGTGACGGTTCGCGCTTTGGAAATCTCGTAGTGTGGAGGCGATGTTCGTAATGCAAGCCGTCTTCGCCGCGACCGGTGCCGACACCGTCCAGGACTGGTTGCGCACCGATCTTCCTGCGATCATCATGACCGTCTCGGGTGCGTACGTGCTCTCCCGATTCATCGCGTTTGTCGCCGACCAGCAGATCCTTGCAGTCAAGTCGCGTAATCCCGACACCGGTGACCTCTCCCGAGCGGCAACTGGCGCTCATCGCGCGGCCGTGGTCGGCGCGCTGCGCTGGGGGCTCAACTTCGCGATCATCGCGGTGGCGACGACATCGGTGCTCCTGCGTCTGAACATTCCGTCGTCGGCCCTCGTTTTCCTCGGGTCGATCGCAGGTGCCGGACTCGGTTTTGGTGCTCAGCAGATGGTCGGAGACGTGATTGCCGGCATCTACATCATTTCTGAGCGACAGTTCGGAGTCGGTGACATCGTGCGCCTTGGACCGCTTGGCATCGTGGGCTGGGTCGAGGGTCGTGTCGAGGAAGTGACGCTACGCGTGACCAAGATCCGCACCTTCGATGGGGATCTCGTCAGCATCGCCAACGGAGTCTTGCGACACAACGTGAACATGTCGCGCGACTGGTCACGTGTGCTCGTCACCGTACCGCTGCCGCGACACGCAGACATCGAAGCAGCCATCACGATGGTCAACCGCGTTGCCGCCGATATGGCCCGCGATCCGAAGTTCGCCGAGATGTTGATCGAGACCCCGGAAGTCACCGGTGTGGAGAATCTCGGTGAGTCCGACGTCGAGATTCGCGTCGCGGGTCGCTCGCTACCGGTGCAGCAGTGGAAGGTCGAGCGCGAACTTCGTCGTCGCATCGCGGCCGAACTGCGCCATACGTATGCCTCGTTGAAGGGTGATGCCTGATGTACTGGCGCCGTCCTCGTAACTCGACCCTCGTCGCCATTGCGATCTTCGTCGTGTCATTTGCATTCTGGCTCGGTCAACCGCAGCCCGATTCACCGTCGTCAGGTCTGCAGATTCCCGACGTGAGCTGGGTGTTCGTCACGACCACGGTTGCTCCACCTGTCGACACGAGTGTGCCGACTCAGACGACCATTCCGACAGAGACGTCCGTGCCGACCGACACGGTTCCCGTCGAAACGACGATTGATCCGGCGGTGACGACCCTTCCGTAATGACGGAATCCGTCGACTATTTCGTGTCGACGACGAGGAACGCTTCGGCGCAGCGACCATCAGGCAAGCCGCCGGACTTGGCGATCATCTGACCCCATTCGCGCATGCGTTGAGGGAGACCCTGTGGGTCAGAGTGCTGGCTTGCGTGACATTGGAGTGCTTCGATTTTCTTTTCAATGAAGTCCGTGGTGTCGACGAATTCCTTCGGGTTCGGCCCAGCCATGATCCACGTTTCGGGAACCGTGTGAGGTGCAAGACCGCGTTCGTTTAGGAGTTCGGGAAACGCGAACTCGTTGCGTGCATCTGGGTACACGGCACACAACGCTGCTTCGCCCGTGGCGAGGTGGTCGGGGTGGCTCGCGTAGATGCGGTCATAGCGACGCTCGGAAGATTGGGTCAACACGCGATCGGGCTTTTCGATTCGAATGACCGAACTGATCTCGCGACGGAGAGCGAGGTCGGCAATGACCGCGCCGTCGGGGAAGCCGAGGAAGTGCAGCTTGTGCACGCCGAGCACGTTGGCAGCAGCAGTTTGCTCGCGACGCCTGATGCGGGCCATCTCGTCCCGCGAGATCGTGTTATCGCTGCCGCCTGCCTGGCCGTCGGTGACGAGGCAGTACACGACCTCGTGACCCTCGCTCACCCAGCGTGCGATCGTGCCACCTGCACCAAAGTCAACATCGTCGGGGTGCGCGGTGACTACGAGGATCTTCACTGGGTTGAGACTACGCAGTAATCAATGCACTTCCGCACTAGGGCGCCGTGAGTGGCAAGAGACCTTCGGTTGAGGCTGGGTGGGCTTTGCGCGCAACGTCAAGGGATTCTCTACGCTCCTCCTTGCCGTCGTCAATCATCAAGAACGTCAAGGCGAGTGCGAAGTATGCGAGAACGACAGAGCAGATGAGTGCAGTAAACGAAACATCCTTGATGAGCACCACTCCCAACAGTCCACCACCGATGAAGGCCAAGTTATAAACGATGTCGTAGGCGGCAAAGATCTGCCCGAGTACCGACGGATTTGCATTTGCTTGGACGGACGCATCCGAGCGGACGCGAAGAATCTGGAAGAGGAATGAGGCGAAACCGAGCGAAGCAAGTGAGACGTAGGGATGCGGTGCAATCGCGGTGATAAGCAAGGCCATTCCTGAGAAGAGAAACGAACCCGATGCGATTGCGCGACGAGGGAAGTGCTCAGTTGCCCACTCGGCGCAGAAGGAACCAATGAATCCTCCAGCGGCCGCACACCCAAGGACGACGACACTGCCCGCCGTTGAGAGCCCGACCTTCGCGTCGATCATGAGAGCGATTGCCGCAAGACAGAGTCCAAGAAGAAGTCGATGCGACGTCGTGGCAAGGACGGCAAATCTGGTCCGCGGAGCAAGTACATCTCGGAGAAGGAGTCGAACTTCGTGCTTCTGTTTCGTTGTGCCTCCGCCGAGATCGACCGAAATCGATCGGTATAGGGCGCCGGCCACTCCCTGGCCGACCGCTGCAACGACGAAGCCGAGTCCGAGCATTACCGATGAGAGAAGACCTCCAACGAGTGCTCCGAAGCCACCTGCAATGACGCTAAGAATGAGAGACGTGGAATCGGCAGCGACCAGTTCGTGGCGCCGTACGAGTCGGGGAATTGACGTGGCTCGAGCGGTGTACAGGATCCTGGTGATGACGATCAACGTTCCCAGCACAATGAATCCGATTGTCCGACCGAGGCTCACCAAACTCAAGGTTGCGACGAGTGTGATTACCATTCTGAGAGCGTGACCTCGGACGAGGATCTGCTGACGAGAAAAGCGGTCTGCCACTCGTCCCGCGATCGGTCCGACGATGAGCAAAGGGAGTGCAGACATGACGAGGGTGCTGACCAAGGACCCTGTCGAGGCTCGGCCTGGTGCGGCAAAGAGTAGGACTTCGGCGAGCGTGAACGTCGTGAGTGCATCACTGGATTGCGAACAGAATTGAGCTGACATGGCTCGACGAAACTCACGGTAGCCAAGCAGGTCTCGCCGACGCACGTGCACTGGAGTGTTTGCGCGAACCAGTTTCAGCACAACCTTCATCATGCTTGATGACCCGTTGCACAGCCTGCGTGTTCAACAGCTATTCACCCACAAATTACTTAGTTGAACATCTCCGTAGGGTGAGGTGTAACTTGCGCGCCATATTTTGCGGTTGTGAGCCTGCTCGACGATCGCGAAATGACGATCTTGCAAGCGCACTCTTCGGTATCCCGCATCCGTCGTGTGGTCGTTGCGACTGAGAGTTTCCTACCCCACATGAATGGGGTTACGAATTCTGTCCTTCGCACTCTTGAGCATCTGACCGCTCGAGGGTACGAGGTATCAATTCTCGCCCCCGGTCCAGGAGAGACATCCCTCAAATCGGTCGTTGTCCACCGAACACGCGCAGTTGGGATGCCTGGTTATCGGGATGTTCGACTCACGATCCCCTCGACTTCCATCGCTGAGTACCTCATCGACCAGCGACCAGATGTGGTCCACGTTGCTGCGCCCTTCGTACTCGGTTCGATGGTTCTCCGTCAGTGCCGAAAGCTTGGAATTCCGACAGTTGCCATCTATCAGACAGACGTGGCGGGTTTCGCCCGCGATTATCGACTCGGAAAACTTGCAACCGCCGCGTGGAAAGTTGTTTCGCACATCCACAGGCTTGCTGACCTCACTCTTGCTCCATCTAGTGCTGCAATCGAGGATTTGCGCAGTCATGGCGTAGAGAATGTCAGACTCTGGGCCCGTGGGGTCGACTCTGACAGGTTCAATCCCCGTCACCGCAACGAAGTGCTTCGTCGAATGTTTAACGGTCACCGCCGGATGATTGTTGGTTACGTCGGTCGGCTCGCGCGGGAGAAGCGCATCGATCTCCTTGCTCCACTCGCCAACGACCCTCGATTCAGTGTGGTCATCGTGGGTGACGGACCGTGCAAGGGCGCTCTCAAGAAACTCATGCCGAAGGCATACTTCATGGGATTTGCCCAGGGTCAGGCATTGTCGGAACTCCATGCGTCGTTTGACGTTTTCGTTCATGCGGGTTTGAGCGAACGTTCTGCCAGTCCATACAGGAAGCGTTGGCGTCGGGTGTACCGGTGGTTGCTCCCGCGAGTGGTGGACCACTTGATTTGGTGAGTGAAGGTGTGAATGGACTGTTCTGGGATCCGCAGCACCCC
>RFNE01000280.1 GCA_009927375.1 Actinomycetota bacterium
GTCGGGCGAACTCATGACGTTGGCGGCGGGTCTTGACGTCGAATTCGTTGGGCGAATCGACGACCGATCCCTTGTTGCCACGATCATGGCCGAATCCGCGGTCATCGTTGCTCCAAGTCCGTTTGAGACATTTGGTCTGAGTGTCGTTGAGGCGCTCGCGAGCGGAACTCCCGTCGTCGTTCCCCACATCGGGGCCGGCCAGGAACTCGTCGCACCGGGATGTGGAGTTGTCGCCCCGTTCTCGGCGGCGGGTTTTGCCGTTGCGATCGAGCAGGTGTTGGCGTGGCATCGAGATTCCACCCGGGCGACGTGCAGGGATCACGCTGTGCACTACTCGTGGGATCGCACAGGCGCAAGCCTCCTCGACTTCTACGACGAAACCATTCGGATTGGCCAGAGGTCGGTTGCATGAGCGCCGTTCAACTAGAGGCGATCGATGAGCATCGCGATTCGGTCAGTCGGTTGTTCTGGGACAACATGCTGATCGGCCAGCCACTTCCATTTCAACTGACATGTCGAACCCAGTTCGAACAATTCTGTCTGGACTGGTACTTCGCAAACAGCGCAGACAGTGCGGTTGCAGTGAAAGATGGTCGAGTCGTCGGATACGCACTCGTGTGCATAGACCATGACTCGTTCCATCGAGGAGAGCGTCGCAATCTTGCACGTCTCGTCTTGTCGCTCATCGTGGCACTCGTGACTTTTCGTGCGAACCGACAATCGATCGAGTTTTACGCAAGACGGTTGCGCGACTCCGTTTCCCTGCTTGCTTCTCGTCGGCAGATTCCAGACGACGTCGATGTGCACGCCCATGTGAATATCGACCATGCTCACCACAATGGTGTCGTTGCACGCACTCTTCGAGATCACATCGATGGACGTTGCATGAGTCTGGGTCGTCGAGGATGGTTCGGCGAGATGAATGCTGTTGGCGGTTCGCGGGTCGTTGGCCTGCAGCGTGTGGTCGGACACGTTGTCTCTGTCGAGCCGAATCACACGTTTTCGTGGCTGTTGGGACAACCCGTGTCGAGATTGACCACGGTGAGGACGATGACAGATCGAGAGGCTGCATAGATCATGAGAGTTTCGGTGTTTGGAGCAGGGTATGTCGGCCTGGTAACCGCGACGTGCCTTGCGTCGGTGGGTCACTCGGTGATCTGCGTCGATGTCGACCGACGCAGGATCGCTGAGCTGGGGCGCGGCGAGCCCGGCTTCTATGAGCCCAATCTGAGAGATCTCATGTCAATGTGTCTTGATGACGGATCCCTGTGCTTTAGTTCATCCCCTGAACATGCAGTACGGAACTCACTTGTTCACATTGTTGCGGTAGGCACGCCGTCGCAGCCCGATGGCTCAGCTGACGTGAGTCAGGTATTGGCGGTTGGCAACACAATCGGGAAGCATCTGACGAAGTTCGGGGTGGTTGTCGTCAAGAGCACGGTTCCAGTTGGAACGAATGAGCGTGTTGAATCTGCAATTGCCGATGGACTTCAGGAGAGAGAGGAATTGGTCCCGTTTGCTGTCGCGTCGAATCCGGAATTCCTGAGAGAGGGAAAGGCCGTGGAGGACTTTCTCAGGCCTGACCGAGTTGTGGTCGGCGCTCGACATAAGCGAGCCTTCAACATTCTTGAAGAAATGTACCGACCGATTACATCTGTTCATGGTGATTTCTTGAGGATGTCAATACGTTCTGCTGAGCTCGCCAAGTATGCGTGCAATTCAATGCTTGCGACAAGGGTGAGCTTCATGAATGAGTTTGCTGAACTTGCCGACACCGTTGGCGCCGACATCCTCGACGTTGCGCGAGTGATGGGTTCCGATCGACGGATCGGGCCCCACTTCCTCAACGCGGGTGTCGGCTTCGGTGGAAGCTGCTTTCCGAAAGACTTGAAGGCAACAATTAACCTCGCGTCTAGTGTCGGGCGCTCAATGTCGATACTTTCATCCGTATGTCAAGTGAATGACTTCCAACATCTCACATTGATCGAGCGTGCGGCGTCGTTACTCGGAGATCTCAGTGGCAAGCGAATCGCCATCTGGGGCCTGTCCTTCAAGCCTGAGACCGATGACATTCGTGAAGCTCCATCGGTATCGGTCATTCGCCAACTACTCATGCAGGGGGCGTCCGTCAAGGCTCACGATCCGAAAGTCAAATGGCTGCCGTTGCTCTCGAGCATGGATCAATCATCATTTTCGATTCATGAGGACAAGCTTGAGGCGGTAGAAGGCAGCGATGTCTTGATGCTCATCACGGAGTGGAACGAGTACCGCGACGTTGACCTCGGAGTCGTTACAGCCCTCATGCGGACACCGATCGTCCTTGATGGTCGAAATGTTTGGCGTGACGTGAAGCACAGTGGTCGGCCATACACATACTTCGGGGTAGGGCGTGGCGAATCCTTGACCCAACACGTTTTACCGCGAGAGATGGTGGGCTAATTCGTCCTTCGCGAGTATTCACAAGAAATTGGACAAATCTTGGAGTAAACGGGGACCATCCTTGTATCGGACCTGCGTACGGTATTGTGCGTGAAACGACTCCAGAATCTCGCCCTCGTCATCATTCGCTGGGCCCGTTCGTTCGTGATGGCACATCGGGCAATCTCGGGTATCGCGATTGGACTGCTGGTTCTCTTCGTCACCTTCAGCGCGCTCATTGGGATGCCGCCGATCGGTTACGTGCTCATTCTTGCGGGGATTGCCGGTCCAACGGTCTGGTACGTCCTACGGGCTGAAAAACGTGAAGAGTCGGGCGCAGGTCGGTTGACGGCGCGACGATTCCTCGGCGTCGTCATGATCGCCACGCTCGGCACGTTCCTCGTGATTCAAGTCGTTCCGTACGGCAAGAGCCACAGCAATCCTCCCGTCACCGGTGAACCACAGTGGTCGAATGCAGAAACCCGTGATCTCATGGTTCGCGCGTGTTTCGGTTGCCATTCGAATCAGGTGGTTTATCCCACGTATGCGAGTGTCGCGCCAATCTCTTGGGTCGTGCAGTCGCACATCGACGAAGGTCGGAACCGCGTCAATTACTCAGAGTTCGACAAGCACCCTCGAGCGGCTCACGACACACTTCGAGTGATCGAAAATGGATCGATGCCGCCGTCGTACTACACGATGTTTGGTCGGCATCCTGAGGCGAAGCTGACGGCGAGTGAATTGCAGACGCTGATTGCCGGCATCAAGGCGACGCCGGGCTTGTCTGGTCGCGGTCGCTGACGCGCCCCGTAGCCTGAGGGCAACCCCGACACCTCTGGAGACGCCGTGAGCACCATCGATCTGACGCTTGAAACCTTCGAAGACACCGTGCTTGGCGAAGGAATTACCCTCGTCGACTTCTGGGCCTCCTGGTGTGGGCCGTGTCGCATGTTCGGCCCAATCTTCGATGCGGCATCCGAGAAGAACCCCGACATTCGATTCGCGAAGGTCGACACGGAAGCGCAGCAGCAACTCGCAGGCTCTCTCCAGATTCAGTCGATTCCGACGATCATGGCCTTCCGTGATGGAGTACTGCTGTTCTCGCAGCCCGGCGCATTGCCCGCACAGGCACTCGACCAACTGATCGAGGCGATGCGCAACGTCGACATGGACGACGTGCGCAAGCAGATCGCTGAAGACGAGGCCAACAACTCTTCTCAGTAAACTGAGATCCCGCATCGCGGGAGACAACACCATGAGCAACGACGCCCGAGAACTCGCATCGCTCGGCGAACGTCACCTTTGGGGACACTTCACCAATCTCTCGCTCATGCAGCGCATCGGACTCCCAGTGATCGAGAGGGGCGAGGGCGCCTATGTATATGACGCGCAGGGTAAGAAGTATCTCGACGGACTGTCCGGACTCTTCACCGTCAACGTTGGTCATGGGCGGGCAGAGCTCGGCCAGGCCGCGGCGCGTCAGGCAGAGCAACTCGGCTACTTCCCGCTGTGGAGCTTCGGACACGAGCCCGCGATCACGCTCGCACAGCGACTCGCCGCACTTGCACCAGGCGACTTGAACCGAGTGTTCTTCACCTCAGGTGGTGGGGAGGCGGTCGAGTCGGCGTGGAAGATCGCGGTGCAGTACTTCGCCAAGATCGGCCAACCCGAGCGTCGCAAGGTCATCAGTCGTAACTTCGCCTACCACGGCACGACGCTCGGTGCTCTCAGCATCTCGGGAATCCCTGCGATGCGAGAGCCGTTCGAACCACTCTTTCCGTGGGCGGTGAAAGTGATGAACACGAATCGCTATCGCTGCGCTTCGTGTGAGAAGGCTCCAGCGTGCACTCTGGACTGCGCCGATGACATCGAGCGCAAGATCATCGCTGAAGGCCCAGAGACTGTGGCCGCAGTGGTACTTGAACCAATGCAGAACACCGGTGGTGCACTCACTCCACCCGAGGGGTACTTCGCGCGTGTGCGTGAGATCTGCAACAAGTACGGGGTGCTCCTCGTGTCCGACGAGGTGATCTGTGCATTCGGTCGTCTCGGTGAGTGGTTCGGTTGCCAGCGCTACGGATATCAGCCCGACATGATCACCTTCGCCAAGGGTGTGACCAGTGGATACGCACCACTCGGCGGTGTGATCGCAAGCGATCGACTCGCAGCACCGTTCATCGAGGGGGACGGCTCCGTGTTGATGCATGGCCTCACGTTCGGTGGTCATCCGGTGTCGTGCGCGGTCGCGCTCGCGAACCTGGACGTTATGGAGCGCGAGGACATCCTCGGAAACGTGCGGCGTAACGAGGCGTACTTCGGTGAGGTAATGGAGGGTCTGCGCGACCTACCTCTCGTCGGCGACCTCCGCGGGGCCGGCTACTTCCGCGTCGTCGAACTGGTGAAGGACAAGGCGACGAAGGAGTCCTTCACGCCTGAGGAGTGCAACTGGTTGTTGCGCGACGTGCTTTCGCCGCGAATTTCTCGTCTGGTTTGATCTGTCGCGCGGACGATCGGGCCGACCCAGTGCTCGTCGTCGCACCGACACTCGTGTGTGGTCGTGAAGAACTCGCCTTCATCGGCGAGGTCCTCCGCGAGGCGATCACGTATGCCGCCGCACAATTTGCGGCGCGCTGACTACGAGCGCAGGCGCTCGTTCTTCGGATCGAAGAGCGGTTCGCTGCCGACGGTGACCGGGACTCGAGTGCCGAAGATCTCGACTTCGAGCTTGGTGCCGACGGTCTCGTACTTCGGTTCCACGTAGCCGAGCGCGACGCTCTTATCGAGCGTGAAGCTCCATCCACCCGAGGTGACGATCCCGACTCGCTTGTTGCCGTCGAAGATGCCAGCGCAGAACGGTGCATCTGCGTCGCCATCGACGTCCAGCGTCATGCCGACGAATCGGTACGCAGAACCCTTGGCCTTCTCGGTGACGAGTGCGTCCTTGCCGACGAAACTCGCCTTCGTGAGATCCACGAAGCGATCGAGTGACGCATCGAACGGCGAGAAGCCGATCTCCAAGTCACCCTTCCAGCCGCGGTAGTTCTTGTCGAGGCGCAGGCTGTCGACGGCGTAGATGCCCATGTCGCGGATGCCGTGTGGTTCACCGGCGGCCCAAATCGACTTGTACAACTCGACCATCTGGTCGTTCGAAGCGTGGAGTTCCCAGCCGAGTTCACCGACGTAGTTCACGCGCAGTGCGAGCACCTTGCCGACTTTGGTGTCGATCAATTGGTGCGTGAGCCACGGGAACGACGCATTGTCGAGGGACGTGGTCGTGACCTTCGAGAGCACTTCGCGCGACTTCGGACCGACGACGATGATCGAGCCGTAGTCCTTGGTGATGTTGCGCAGCGTGACCGAGCCATCGGTCGGCAACGCCATCTCGAGCACGTCGAGGTCGTGCCACTCCGAGCTCGCCGCACCGACGAGGTAGTACTCGTTTTCGGACATATGGGCGACCGTGAACTCGCTCAGCACCTTGCCATCGGGCAGGAGTGCGTAGACGAGACCGAGACGACCGACCTTCGGAAGCTTGGTGCACAACAGGTTGTCGAGATACGCGGTCGCACCAGGACCAGAAACCTGAATCTTGGTGAAGCCCGGCAGGTCGAGGACTGCGACGCCGTTTCGTGCGGCGTGGCACTCTTCGGCGACGACCTTGCGCCAACCCTGCTTGCGGAAGAACGACAACGTGTGATCGGTGACTTCGCCCTTCGGATCGAAGTAGGTGGGGCGCTCCCAACCACCACGGCGCCGAACTGCGCGCCCTTGGACTTCAAGAGGTCGTAGAGCGGTGACATGTAGGACGGGCGACCGGCGGGACGCTCTTCGAATGGGAATCCCATCGCGTATTCGTTCTGATACACCTCGAGTGCCTTGTCCACGGTGTACTGCGTCGTTGCATATTCCTTGTAGCGGCGGCGATCGATCGACCACAGGTCGAACTCCGGTCGACCGTTCAAGATCCACTCGGCGATTGCTTTGCCTGCGCCACCACCCTGGGCGATGCCGAAGCTGAACGTGTTGCAATGCCAGAAGTTGCGCAAGCCGCGCTCCGGACCGAGGTACGGGTTGCCGTCTGGCGCGTAGGGGATCGGTCCGTTGACGACCTTGGCGATGCCGACGTCGCCGATCACCGGAACGCGCTCACCCGCATCGAGGATCTGCTTCTCGAGTCGTTCGATGTCGGCCGGCCACAACATGTTGGCGAACTGATCGGGGATGCCGTCGAGCCACATCGCCGTCGACTGCCACTCGTATGGTCCGAGGATGAACGCCGAGCGTTCCTGACGCAGGTAGTAACTCGTGTCGGGGTCACGAAGGAGTGGCAACTTGTTTTCACCGCGTGCTTCGAGTTCGGGGATCTCTTCGGTGATCAGGTACTGGTGCGACATCGTCATGATCGGCAGGTGGCGACCGATGAGTGCCATCACTTCACCAGCTCGATAACCGGCCGCGTTGAGCACGATCTCGCATTCGATCTCGGCCTTGTCGGTCGTCACCGTCCACTCGTGGTTGGCGTGCTGCTTGAGTGCGGTGACGCGCTCGTTGCGTCGCACGCGCGAGCCCATCTTGCGTGCGGCTGCGGCCATCGCCGCAGTGATCTGCGATGGGTCGATGTCGCCGTCGAGCGGATCCCACAGTGCGCCGACGAGATCGTGCGTTTCGAGGAGCGGATAGCGGTCCTTCAGTTCCTTGGGTGTCAGCACGTCGTATTCCATGCCGTTCGCACGCGCCATCGACGTCACGTGCTTGAACTCGGCCATGCGCTCGTTCGAGTGGGCGAGGCGCACCGAACCGGTGACGTGGTAGTTGATCGGGTTCTCTTTGTCCTTGGCGAGTTCGCGATACAGCTCGGCTGAGTACTTCTGGACCTTCATGATGCTCCAGCTACCCGAGTACGTCGGCACGTTTCCTGCGGCGTGCCAGGTGGAACCGGAGGAGAGCTCGTCGCGCTCGAGGAGCAGCACGTCCGTGCAGCCCATCTTGGCCAGGTGATAGAGGGCGCTCACGCCCGCGATGCCGCCACCAATGATCACGATTCGTGCGCGCTCGGCCATGACTTCCCCCGCTGTCTCAGCGACGCAGTCGTCGCTGGGTTGGAATTTTTGAGTGTGTGACATACTAAATCCCTGCTGAAAACGTGCCAAACCTGGGAAGAGGGAAACCATGGCCAACCTGCCAAGTAGCGCTCGCGTCGTCATCGTGGGCGGTGGGATCGTGGGTTGCAGCGTGGCTTACCACCTCGCCAAGCGCGGGGTGACCGATGTTGTCCTTCTTGAGCGCAAGCAGCTGACGTCGGGCACCACCTGGCATGCCGCGGGTCTCGTCGGCCAGCTTCGCGCCACGAACAACCTCACCCGACTCGCGCAGTACACGACGAATCTGTTTGCGACGCTCGAACAGGAAACGGGTCAGGCGACCGGATTCCAGCAGCGCGGCTCGGTATCGATCGCGCCGAACGAAGAGCGATTCGAGGAACTGAAGCGCGGAGCGTCGACGGCGCGCGTGTTCGGACTCGAGGTCAACATCATCACTCCGCAGGACGTGAAGGATCTCGTCCCGCTCGCACGTGTCGACGACCTCGTCGGCGGTGTGCACCTGCCGAACGACGGCGTCGTCAACCCGATCGACGTCACACAAGCGCTGGCCAAGGGTGCGCGCTCGGCAGGAGTGAAGATTTTCGAAAACGTCAAGGTCGAGCGCATCCTCACGAAGGATGGTCGCGCGACTGGTGTGCAGACGGAGTTCGGCACGATCACTGCAGACGCGGTCGTCAACGCGGCAGGAATGTGGGCACGCGAACTCGGCGACCAAGTCGGTGCGACGGTTCCGCTGCACGCAGCCGAGCACTTCTACATCGTCACCGAAGGTGTCGAGGGCATCTCGCCGTCAATGCCGGTGCTGCGCGATCCTGAGGGTTGCGGTTACTTCAAGGAAGATGCCGGCAAGTTGCTCGTTGGTTGGTTCGAGCCCGTCGCCAAGCCGTGGGGAATGAAGGGCATCTCCGAGGAGTTCTCCTTCACCTCGTTGCCGGAGGACTTCGAACACATCGCGCCGCTCGTCGAAAACGCGACGCATCGCATGCCGATCCTCGCCGAGACCGGCATTCGACTGTTCTTCAACGGACCCGAGTCGTTCACTCCAGACGATCGCTACCTGCTCGGCGAGCAGCCCGAAGTGAAGGGTCTGTTCGTTGCCGCGGGCTTCAACTCGATCGGCATCCAATCGAGCGGTGGCGCCGGCAAGGTGCTTGCCGACTGGATCGTGGACGGCCGACCGCCGATGGATCTGTGGGACGTCGACGTGCGTCGCGTCATGCCGTTCCAGCGCAATCGTTCGTACTTACACGACCGCACCGTGGAATCGCTCGGCTTGTTGTACGCGATGCACTGGCCATTCCGTCAGCCAGAGACCGCTCGCGGTGTGCGTCGCTCGCCGTTCCACGATCGACTCGCCGCCCGTGGCGCGTGCTTCGGTGAAGTTGCCGGTTGGGAGCGCACCAACTGGTTCGCACCTGAGGGGAAGAAGGCCGAGTACGAGTACACCTATGGTCGCCAGAACTGGTTCGAGTACTCCGCGGCCGAGCATCGCGCGACGCGCGAGGGCGTCACGATGTTCGATCAGTCGTCGTTCGGCAAGTTCATGCTCGAGGGGCCGGATGCCGAGCGCATCATCAACCAGGTCTCGGCCAACGACATGTCAGTGGCCAACGGCAAGATCGTCTACACCCAGTGGTTGAACGAGCGGGGAGGCATCGAAGCCGACCTCACGGTGCTGCGGGTCGCGAGCGACAAGTACCTCGTCGTCACGGCTGCTGCCACGCAGGTGCGTGACTACATGTGGTTGAAGGATCACATCGGCGAAAACGATCGCGCAGTGTTGACGGACGTCTCGTCAGGACATGCGGTGCTGTCGATCATGGGGCCGAAGTCGCGTGACCTCTTGCAGTCCTCACGTGGAACGATCTGTCCAACGAGGCATTCCCGTTCGGCACGTCGCAAACGATCGACCTCGGTTATGCACGCGTGCGTGCGAACCGCATCACCTTCGTCGGTGAACTCGGTTGGGAGCTCTACATCCCGACGGAGTTCGCCACGGGTGTGTTCGACGTGATCGTCGAGGAGGGCAAGAAGTTTGGACTCAAGCACGCGGGCTACCACGCGCTCAATTCACTGCGCATGGAGAAGGGTTACCGCCACTGGGGTCATGACGTGTCCCCGGACGACACGCCGATCGAGGCCGGACTCGGTTTCGTCGTCGCCTTCGACAAGTCGGGCGGTTTCATTGGTCGCGAGGCTCTGCTCGAGCAGAAGAAGAACGGCGTGAAGAAGCGACTCGTGCAGTTCGCACTCACCGACTCGAGCAAGTTGCTGTATCACAACGAGCCGATCTATCGAAACGGTGAGATCGTCGGTCACATCACGTCAGGGATGTATGGACACGCGATCGACAAGTCGATCGGCATGGGCTACGTCGAGAACCACCACGGGCTGGTCGACAAGGCGTTCGTGGATTCCGGCACCTACGAAATCGAGGTGGCGGGCGAGCGGGTCGGGCCACGGCCCAACTGCAGCCGTTCTACGACCCGAAATCCGAGCGCGTCAAGGCATAAGCCCGGCGTCGCACCTACAGTTACAGCCGTCAGGAACCAATCCCGAGGGGGATCAATGAGCTCAGAACAGCAGAACGCACGTCGTGGAGGTCGCGCCGCTCGCAACGCGTTGCGCGCCGCACCATTGTCGGACGACATCAAGCCAGTTCGCCCCGGAATGCCGAGCGGTCGCTACAAGGTGCTCACCGATGCCGAAGTGCTGAAGATCCACGAAGCGGCGCTCAACGTTCTCGAGAACATCGGTCTTGCCGATCCGATCCAGTCCACACTCGACTACCTTGCTCCCGAAGGGATGCAAGTTGGACTCGAATGGGCGTTTGTTGTTCCCGCGTTCGCTCATCGAAGACACGATCGCGATGGCCGGTCGCAACTTCCCGCTGTACGCCCAGGACCCGAAGTACGACATGGAGCCTTGGGGTACCAACACCTACTTCGGCACCGCCGGTGCGGCCGTGTACATCGCCGATCCAGAGACCGGCGATTACCGCGAGTCGACCGCGCAGGATGCATACGACATTGCGCGCCTCGTCGACCGCATGGAGCATTTGCACTTCTACCAGCGTGCAGTCGTTCCACGCGACATTCCCGAAGCGGCAGCGATGGACATCAACACGTGCTACCTGAGCGTGAGTGGAACCACCAAGCACGTCGGCACGTCGTGGGTGCATCCCGACCACCTCATCGAATCATTGAAGATGTTGCACGAGATCGCTGGTGGCGAGGACAAGTGGCGCGCACGACCCTTCGTGTCGCAGTCGAACTGCTTCGTCGTACCGCCACTCAAGTTCGCAAGCGACGCGTGCAAGTGTCTCGAGGTTGCGGTGCTCGCGGGCATGCCCGTGTTGCTCCTCTCGGCTGGCCAAGCCGGCGCAACCGCACCTGCAGCAATCGCCGGTGCGCTCGTGCAGCAGGTTGCCGAGTGTCTCGCCGGACTCGCATATGTGAACGCGATCATTCCCGGCGCTCCTGCGATCTTCGGTCTGTGGTGCTTCGTGTCCGACCTGCGCTCCGGTGCAATGTCGGGTGGTAGCCCCGAGCAGGTACTCCTGTCGGCGGCAAGCGCACAGATGGCGCACTTCTACAACCTGACCGGCGGAACCTCGTCGGGCATCAGCGATGCGAAGTTCCCCGATGCGCAGTCCGGATCCGAAAAGGGCATCAACCACGCACTCGTCGGTAACGCCGGCATGAACCTCATCTACGAGGCAGCCGGCATGCACGGCAGTCTCCTCGGATACTCACTCGAAGGTGTGGTGCTCGACAACGACACCATCGGTTCCGTGCAGCGCACGATTCGCGGCATCCAGGTGACCGACGAGTCGCTCTCGATCGAGACGATGCGAGCGCAGTGCATCGACGGTCCTGGCCACTACCTCGGCGCCGAACAGACGCTGCGCATCATGCAAAGCGAATACCTGTACCCGGCCGTCGGCGATCGACTGAGCTCCAAGGAATGGAAGGAAGTCGGCAGTCCAAAGATCAACGACGTCGCCCGCAAGAAGGTGAAGGAGATCTTGGACAACCACTACCCGGATCACATTCCGGAGAGTGTGGACGCCAACATCCGTACCTACCTCGACATCCGTCTCGCCCGCGAGAAGATGGTGCACCCGAACAAGATGGTGAGCGCCTAGGTTCCCGTCATGTCGCGCGTCCAACTTGCCCTCAACGTCTCGAATCTCGAACAAGCAATCGACTTCTATTCCAAGTTGTTCGGTGTCGGACCGGCCAAGGTGCGCGAGGGATACGCGAACTTCGCCATCGCAGAGCCACCACTCAAGTTGGTGCTGATCGAAGGTGATGGTGCGCCGGGAACGATGAACCACCTCGGTGTCGAAGTCGAGTCGACCGACGCTGTTGCCCAAGCGACGCAGCGACTCTCGAATGAGGGACTCGAGACGAAACTCGAAGAAGAGACCACCTGTTGCTTCGCTGTGCAAGACAAGGTCTGGGTGAATGGACCCGACGGTGAGCCGTGGGAGGTCTACACCGTGTTGTCGGATGCCAACGTGATGAAGCTCATTCCCGTTATCGGCTCTGACTCCGGTTCGGTCTGCTGCCAGTAGCCTGATTTTTCGTTCGACGAAAGGTTTCGGGGAATGGCAAACGCGTGGTTCGAGACGGTGGCGGAAGCCCAGCGCCGCGCCCAGCGCCGACTGCCTGCATCTGTCTACGGGGCCTTGATCGCCGGTAGCGAAAAAGGTCTGTCGATGCGCGACAACCTCGACTCGTTCGATCAGCTCGGTTTCGCTCCACACGTCGCGGGCAACAAGGCCTCGCGCGGTATGGACACCACGGTGATGGGGCAACAGTTGTCGATGCCCGTCATCATCTCGCCGACCGGCGTGCAGGCCGTTCACCCACAGGGAGAACTCGCCGTCGCGCGTGCGGCTGCCAACCGCGGGATCCCGATGGGACTCAGCTCGTTCGCGAGCAAGTCGGTCGAGGAAGTTGCGCAGGCCAATTCATCGACGTTCTTCCAGATCTATTGGTCTGGCGACCGCGACACGCTCGCTCAGCGAGTCGAGCGTGCCCGCAATGCCGGAGCTAAGGGCATCATCGTCACGCTCGACTGGTCGTTCTCGAATGGACGCGACTGGGGTTCGCCATGGATCCCCGAGAAGATCAACCTGAAGGCAGCATTCAAACTTGCACCCGAAGTGCTGGCGCGACCGGCATGGTTGTGGTCGTTCGCCAAGACCGGCCGTCTTCCTGATCTCAGCGCCGAACATGGCCAAGCCAGGGAAAGGCGCCGACGTTCTTCGGTGCGTACTTCGAGTGGATGCAGACGCCGTTGCCCTCGTGGGAGGACATTGCGTGGCTGCGTAGCCAGTGGAACGGTCCGTTCATGGTCAAGGGCGTGAGCCGCATCGATGATGCAAAGCGCGTCGTCGATCTCGGTGCAACCGCGCTGTCCGTGTCGAACCACGGTGGCAACAACTTGGACGGGACGCCCGCTCCGATCCGCGCACTTCCCGCGATCGTCGATGCAGTCGGATCGCAGATCGAAGTCGTCCTCGACGGAGGAGTGCGCCGCGGAAGCGACGT